>DAOVBT010000163.1 GCA_030670375.1 Candidatus Aminicenantota bacterium
ATCTTTTCTACGACCTTCCCCGCTTCTCGGTCGATTTGTATTTTAACCTTCTCGACCCAGAAAAAAAGAATATCCTCCTGGAAACCATCCCCTCCATCCGGGGCAGGATCGGCAGAGTCAAACCACAGAGAGAGAAGAGATTCACTCTTTTTTTTCTGCTTTCCTACGGAGAAAAAGAGCGAAACATCAAAGTGGAGATATCCAAACGTATTTTCCCGAACCACTATAAAGTTATGTCCTACTTAGGGATCCCCATGCTGGTCATGATCCAGGAGGATCTGTTTGCCCACAAGCTCGTCGCTCTTTTAGATCGGAAGTCTCCGGCAAACAGGGACTATTTCGATCTGTGGTTCTTCATGCAAAACCATTGGGATATCAACAAAGAGATCGTCGAATTGAGGACGGATCTCTCTCTGAAGGAATACCTGAAAAAATGTGAAAGAATAGTGGAAGCTATCAACGAAAAATACATCCTTCAGGGACTCGGAGAGGTGCTGAACACGAAGCTTAAAAACTGGACCAGAGAAAACCTTAAAAAAGAATTGCTCTTTCTGATACGTTTTTACCTGGAGAATGTTTAGGCGACAGCCTTATCAGCTCATTCCTCCGAGAAGGCGTCTTTGAGCAGCTTGCTCTGGCGGTTGAAGGCCACCCGGGGGCTCCGTGTCTCATGCATCAGCGAGATCTCTTGGGTGAGAAGGCGGGCAATGTACATGACATATGTGGCGGCCTTTTTGGACTCCCTCTGAAAAAGGGGATAGTCACGGTTGACGTACACCACATTGCCCTCGGAGAAGCATTCGGGACCTGACTCACCGAAAAAGTCCAGGCAGACCGAAACGCTGCTTTCTCCCATCCTCATCCTCCTCACAATGGCGTTCGGTGTCATCTTCTTGACCAGCGGATGACGGCGTTTCTTTTTCTTGGGCGTGTGTTTGACAGCTCCACCCGGCTTGACTTCGAGCTCCCGGTTCTGTTTATCCTCTCCCTTTTTTCCAGAAAATACGGCCCCGCTGCCCATATCTTGGTCGTCGCCGTAAGATATGGGCCCGAACGGGGAAAGATCGGGATTAAGCGCCAGCGATCGGTGAATCCGGTTCAAGGCCTCCTTGACGGTCCGTCCGGCCCTCCTGTCCTCTCTGCGGTCTGCCTCCCGGCCCAACGTCTTTTTGACCACAGCGATGATTTTTTCCATGATCTTCAGAAAGGCCCTGTATTCCGGTGTGTCGACCACGAAGTTGGTCCGGTCGCTGGTTATGGGGAGAAAATCGGCGTTTATCTCGCCCCGGATGCGGGAAATTACCTTCCCCCATGTCTCCATTCCGAAAAGTGCCTTCTTGACCGTTACTCCTTTGACTTTGACATCAATGCCTAATTCCTGCATGGAGGCCATGGAGGCAGGCACGATGATGATCTCTCCGGTGACAGGGCCGAATTCGGTCCCTTCCAGTAGCGGGATTCTTCTTCCTGAAAGGCTGCGGGGGTACAGGCGGCGGCGGTTAAGAAAAACCTCAAAATTAGGGGCCTTGAGCGGGACACCCTCGATCAATTTTTTCTCTACGTCTTCAAGGTCGAACGACTTGGACAGATGTGTGAGGATAACTGTGGTTCCATCTCCTCTTTCGGGATCGGGCTCCAGGATCTCAAGCGGCAAATGCCAGGTATCCTTGGAATCTTCCCAGCTTCGCTTGTCAAAAACGACTCTGGCCGCAAATTCTTTATTCTGGGTTACCACGGCAAACCGGGTGGCCGCGGCCAGCGATGCAAACTTTCCGATGCCGAATTGGCCGATCCTGGGACGGCCGAACCGGGGCGAGCGGGAGTGGACCACCTTCTCATCCGATCCGATCACAAAGTATTGCTTTAATCCTTCCAGGTCCATGCCTGTGCCGTTGTCCCTGATCTCCAGTTTGTCGGGAGAGATGTCGACATAGACCCTGGCGGCGTCTGCATCATAAGCGTTGTTGACCAGCTCCCGGAGGAGTTCGACGCTTTCAGTGTACAAGCGTTCGCCTAAGGTAACGATATGTCTTTTGTCGACTGTAACCTCAAGTTCTCTTTTTTCCTTGATTTCCATAGTTTTGACCGATATGTAGCTCATGATAAGACTATTTCGGTCCGTTTTTCAAGATTTTCTTTCAATTTTCAGTCTTGCATTTCTAGCCGTAACTCATTTCAAAAATTTACCTGAGGGAGGCCATCGGTGCCTGAGTTCAATGTGGACAGAATCCGGCAATAAAGTTTTTCAGATCCAAAAACAGATATACAAGACATTTTCGTTTGACTCGCGTGCAATGATTTGTTAGCCGGCTTATAATTTAGCCTCAAGAATTCTTTTCAGAAGAATATCTTCAATATTTTGCCTGGAATCGAGAACAGCCAAAACATATACTCTTTCCTCTTGTACCCTGTACATTAGCCTCCATGGGGCTATAATCAATTCACGATACTGATAAATTCCGTATTCATGCAACTCAGGGATGATTCTTCCTCGCTTAGGCGAATGATGAAGATTTGCGGTCTTTTTCTTTAGTTTATTAAGTACTTTTAGAGCATTTCTTGTACTGTCATTGGCTATGTATTCAATTATTCTGGCAAGGTCATTTTCTGCAACGCTTGCCCAAATTACTTCATATTTTTTATTCACTTTTCTCCAATTTCTTCTTGAGATTTGCGAATACTTCTGCTTGGGGTTTTGTTTTGTCTTTCTTGATTTCCTCTTCGCTTTGAGCTAGCAATTTAAGTAGGCTTAATGCATTTCTCATATTCTCATAGCTCTTGGGATCTTGCAAAACTGCTTTAGGCTCGCCGTTTTGGGTAATAATCACAGGTCTGTGCGTGTCGTTAATCTGTTTTAACAGATCAGCGGCTTTTGATTTAAGGTAAGTGATAGACTTTATATCTTCTGATATATTCATGCCACATCCTCCGGTCTTTTTATAATACCATATTTAGACCGATTATCAAGTTTTTCATGCCAATATTTGCGCAAGGAGATCACCAGATCTCCAATTTTCTATTTTTATGACCTTGGTTTGAGAAACTTCGCATACGGAAATTTTGGAAGTCTGCAGGATAAGGGTTTTTTTTAGGAATCCCAATGCTGGTCATGATAAGATTATTTCGGTCCGTTTTCCAAGGTTTTCTTTTGATTTTCAGTCTTGCATTTCTGGTTGTATATCATTATGCTAAAATCAAATAACTCAGAAAAATGGATAAATCAGTGGTATAGGTAATGATTTTAAAAGATTCCGCTAAGGAAAAGATTATCCGGGAACTCCGAAATCGCCTGTCTAAGGAAAAAAACATTGTTTTTGCCTACCTGCACGGCTCTTTTTTGGATGAAAACGACTTTAATGACGTCGATATTGCTATTTTCTTGGACCAAAAAACGTCAGAACCGAATCCCGTTGATTTTGAGATATCTTTATCTTTAAAGCTCGAGAAATCTCTGAATGTTTCTGTCGATGCTAAAATTCTGAATTTCTCCCCTTTGAGTTTTCGCTACCATGCAACAAAGGGAAAGTTGATTCTCAGTCGTGATGAGGCCATCAGAGAAAATTTCCTATGTCGCACATGGAGTGATTATTTTGATTTTAAACCCGTATCTAAAATTTATCTGAGGGAGGCCATCGGTGCCTGAGTTCAATGTGGACAGAATCCGGCAGCTCTTGGGCGAGATCAACTCTTCTCTGCACAAACTCAATGGATATGCCGAATTATCAGAAAAAGAATTTCTTTTGAATATCGATAAAGTCGACAGCGCCAAATACAATCTGATCGTTGCCATTGAAGGGGCAATCGATATCTGCAACCACATTGTTGCCAGAGCCGGGGGAAGGGCTCCGCATGATCATGCAGACTGTTTCGAGGTCCTCAGAGAGTTGAAAATTCTGTCTGATGATTTTGTGGAGCGGTTAAAAAGCATGGCCAAATTCAGAAATTTGCTTGTGCATTTATACTGGAAAGTGGATGACCGGAAAGTCTTTCAAATACTCAAGACGGATATTCAAGACATTAAGGAATATATAAAGGAAATAAATAAGCTGATAGTCGAAGACTAAATTTTCATATATCGTTTCCTTCCAGTTCAAGGATCGCAAAAATTTCATTTTCCGCTTGACAAACCCCATTGAAGTGCTTATTTTATATATGGTGAACAAAATGGTGAACAAACTCAGGAAGAAACTGACAGAAAAACAGGAAAAGATTCTGGAGGCTCTCGAAGCTTTTATTCTCGAGCATGGATATTCGCCCACAATCCGCCAACTAGGCAAGTTGGTCAAGATCGCCAGCCCGTCGGCCGTGTACAAGCACATCCTGAGCCTGGAGAAAAAGGGTTACCTGAGAAGAGCAAAGGGAGAAGTGCAGCTCACAGGCTCTCCGTCTCCGACAGAGGCGCTGACCAAGGTGCCGCTTGTGGGACTTGTTCCGGCCGGTGACCCTCGAGAGGTGTTTGATACATCCGGAGGGGCGGTGGATGTTCCCGACTGGATGGTCGGCCGCCGCAAGGGCAACATCTTCTGTGTCTCGGTCGATGGAAAGAGCATGGTGGATGCCTACATCGATGACGGGGACCGGGTGCTGGTGGAGCGGACCAACACGGCCAGCTCCGGCGAGATGGTAGTGGCCCTCCTGGATGACGGTTCGGTGACGCTCAAACGGTTGAGGATAGACAACGGCGACATCTCCCTCGTTCCCGAGAACCCGGAGTTCCGCCCGATCCGGGTCAAAGAACTCAAGGTGTTGGGGCGGGTGATCGGGGTGCTGCGGAAATACTGACTGTTTATCTGTCATTCTGTTTATCTAACCAACCTAAAAACTTAAAAGGTGAAGAAAATGAGACGTAGGTGTATTGTCCACATCGATATCGATGCTTTTTTTGCGGCGGTCGAGGTGCTCCTCAACCCCTCGCTCGAGGGAAAACCTGTGATCGTGGGAGGGCTTCCCCATGAGCGGGGCGTGGCGTCCACGGCCTCTTATGAGGCGCGAAAGTACGGCGTCCACTCGGGCATGCCCCTGCGGAAAGCTTACCAGCTCTGCCCTCAGGGGATATTCGTCAGGGGAAACTACCAGATCTACAGCGCCTTTTCCAAAAGATTTTTCCGGGTTCTCCACCAGTACACACCGGATGTGGAGGAGGCTTCCCTGGACGAGGCCTATCTCGACTTGACCCGCTGCCGCCCCCTGTATTCCTCCTTTTCCCGCACCACCCGGGAGATCAAAAACCGGGCGGAAAAAGAGCTGGGAATCGCGGTTTCGGTCGGGATAGGACCGAGCAAGCTCATGGCCAAGCTGGCCACCAACAAGGCCAAGCCAGGAGGCCTGTTCGAGGTCAAGGAAGGTCAGGAGGGGAAATTCCTGAAAAGCCTGGACATATCGTCACTGCCCGGGATAGGCCCAAAGACCCAGGTCGTCCTTCGGATGCTCAACATCCACAAGATCGGCGACCTGTGGGGACTCCCGAGGGCCACCCTGCACTCGCTTTTCGGTCTAAACGGCGACGAGCTCTATCTCCAGTCGCGGGGAGTGGACAGCCGTCCCCTTGCCCGGGCTGCCATCCCCAAATCC
>DAOVBT010000405.1 GCA_030670375.1 Candidatus Aminicenantota bacterium
TTCTTTTTTTTTTATTTTCTCACTTTAATAAAATTTTATTTTTATACTACCTATGTCCAAAAATTTTTTTAAAAAAAAAAAACGTAAAAACACGACAGCACTGAAAACCAATCCCCAATAAAACGGGGAGACCTCGGAGAAAGCGGTCTCTCTCATGCCGCTCAAAATGGAATCAAAGCTGCCCTTCACAACCTGCCCGATTATCAGAAAAAAGACCCAGGAGAAAAGCATCAGAAGGAAAAAACGGAAGAAAAAAGAACCGGCTCCCTGGAAAAAATCTTTAAGCGCAAATTTGGTGTCTCCTTTCCTGAAAAGGGAGAGGATACCCCCGGCTAAAAAGGTGTGCAGTATGATATACAGAAGACCAAAAATCAGGATGACCGGAGGAAGATCGAAAACCCGTAATTGTATCAGGCCCTCCAGGTTGTTGAGAATAGCCCCCTTTCCGATTATGGAAGGAGTAAAGGTCTTCTCCAGCCCTTGGGCATCGTCTTTGTATTCTTCCCACCACAGATAGTCAAAATCCTTAGCCATCCGTTCGCCGACAAGACTGTTGCCGAAGGAGTCCTTCAAGGAGTGATACATCGGAACAGCGAGTATCAGGGAGAAGGCCAGGTTGATCACAAGAAGGAGAATGATCATTCGCGTTAATTTTCCCGTATTTCGGAATCCTTTGAAAAAATTTATAAAAACTTTCATGTTTTTCCTCCTGACCTGCGAATCAACCGCCAAATACGGTGAAAAACTCCAAGGTATGTTGAAGCCACATCAGCCATTGGGATGCCCATTTAAAAGGAGCGACTTTGTTGGGCTTTTGCACCATGCTGTTGTTGGTGCGGTCCACATCGATCACCAGTTTGAATTCAGGGTCAACGACAGCTTTGGCGATCCGGTTGGGCCCGGAATACTGGAATTTTTTCCATCTGTAATCACCGTCCCAGTTTTCCCGGATCTCGGAGCCATCCTCAAAAACCACCAGAACTTCGACAGGAATCTTAACCTCTCCCAGCCGGCGCACCAGAACCTCGGACTCGTAGATTGTGGTGTCCTTTTTATTTGAGCGGGTTTCCCTGAATTCTCCGTTGAACCAGCCTCTTTGTTGTCTCGGTCGCTTACTCGATATGCTTCCAATGGCATAGTCCAGCTTCCCGGATCCATACACAAATTGATCCAGGAACCAACTCATGTCCTGAGCGGCGAATTCTGAAACGACATCATAAAAGTCCTGCGGCTTCGGATGTTTGAACCACCAACGTTGGGAATAGGATTTGATCATATCGGCAAACAGGTCCTTCCCCAAGTATCTCTTGAGGGTTCTCAGCATAAGCTCTCCCTTGGAATAGGAGTTGGCCCCGTAACTTCCTTCCATAAATTGCCAGACAAACCGCTGCATGTCATCCCTGTCCGAAGTCAAGCGGTGTCTGGAAATGCCGTCCGATTCGATCGGAATTCTCACTCCTTTGAAGGCAAGCGGAATCCCAAAATAGGTTCTGGAATACAATGGGTTCCCATAGGCGATGTAGTATACCTCGGTATCGAGAAAGGAGGTGAATCCCTCATCCATCCAGGCATTTTCGAACTCGTTGCTTCCGACTAGCCCATAAAAATAACCGTGTCCGAACTCATGAATGGTAACTCCTTCCGGGCGGGAGATCCCTTTCCTTGTGATGAAATAGGCTCCGCCCGTGAAAAAGGTGGGGTATTCCATCCCGCCTGACCTGCTGTTATAGGCCGGGTCCACACAGGTGGCAGTGGTGTAGGGATAATCGCCGTAAAAAAGGCTGCAGTATTTGATGGCATTTTTGACCGCGTTCATGTACCGGTCCTTTAGATTTTTGTGGTAGGGCTGGAGAAGAAGGGTGATCTGAGTCGTCTTTCCCGGGACAAACTCAAAATCTTCTTTGAACTCGAGCAGATGCGGGCTGGCTGTCCAGGCGAAGTCATGGATACTGTGCTGGAAGAATTGGTGGGTTGTGGTTCCGTCCCCGTTGTCGGCTTTTTCACGGTGTTCACCTGTGGCCCCGACGACCATAGTGGAGGGGAGTGTGATTTTGACATCGTATGTTCCGTAATCGGCAAAAAATTCTCCAGGTGAGTGGAATTGATGGCAGTTCCATTCCCCATTCTCGAATACGCCGATTTTCGGGAACCACTGGGCGATAAAATAATTGTCTTTGTAAACGCCGGTGCGGGATATCGGGCGAGGGACTTTCGAGAGGAATGCGATACGAAGCACGATGGTCTGTCCTGGTTCCACAGGTTGAGGCAGCTTCACAAGGAACACGGTCTGATCGTGGGTGTTGTTGTTATCGGGTTGCTGGAATGCCATGGTTGGGGACAAGTCGATCTCTGCGAAATTTTCTTCATCGATCAAGTGGATAGAATCGACGCGGCAATACCCCCAATCAGTCATTTCGAATCCTGCCATATCTCTTCCCCTTCGACCAGCCTCGGTCAGGAAGGTGCTCATGTTGTTCTTGAAGGCGTTCCAATACAGATGGAACCAAAGTTCATCTGTCGGATATTCAGTGTCGTTTGTCCACGTTAGGAACTCCTCTCCGGTGATTATTTTCCTTTCTGTATCCAGCACAACATTCATGGTATAATTGGCGACCTGTTTGCAAAACGGCTCATCGGAAGATGTAAGGAAAGTGACAAGAGAGAGGAGCGAGATTAGAACCGATCCCAAAATTTTCTTAGGCAATATTGCCTCCTCGATGTTTGGTTTTTTCCATATTATTAAAGATGTCTTTTTTTCGCAAGGTAAAGATATGTCAGGGGAATTTATTCACTGATTTTTAAAGGTAATTAAATGTCTGTAAAGGAAAT
>DAOVBT010000190.1 GCA_030670375.1 Candidatus Aminicenantota bacterium
ACTCCTTTAGCAAAGTCGTGCTCAATACAACATCGCCGACAATATGGGGATATCCCCATATTGTTACCCTCGAAAAACGACTCGTGAAGGCTAGAAGAGTTTACCCACACAAAATGGAAGAGAACCGATAATCTTAGCTTAGCTTTCTGTGCTCCGTTTTTTCTGGGAGCGGAGTAGGGTGAGGAAAAGGATGCTGACTACACCCAGAATGTATTCGAATAAATTGGTGATAAGATGGACGCCGCTGGAAAGAATGGCTATCCGCTTTTCAAATCCCATCAGCATGAGTGTTAGGGCCCATGCAGATTCCCATGTGCCAAATCCTCCGATCCCCTTGACCGGGAGAGCAGAGGTCAATTCTGCACCTGTTATGCCCAAGATGGTTTTAGAAAAGCTCAGGCTCTCCAGTGAAAATCCGTGACTGCGCAAAAGAGCATAAAGGAGGAAGAACAGAGCGCTGTATTTAGCTAAGCGAATTCCCAGTGAGAGAACGAACAAAGGCCAGCCGATCCTTCTCTCTTTTATTTTGTTAAGTTCCTCTATGGTCGATTGCAATTTTTGGATACTGACTCCGGCCCATTTTTTTTTGTCCTGTTTAATAACATGCAAAAGCCGCTGGTAAACCTTTAGGGCTATTCCAGCGATTTTTTCCACTTTCCAGAAGACGAGAAAAACCAGAAGAAAAAAGACAGAGGAAATGGCAAGAAGAGTCCCGTTGGAGATAGATGTTTTTCCTAAACCTACCGCTAAAATGGCAAACACCAAAAAGGGACTCAGCGTGAGAAAGTCTAGGACGAAGGCTATCACAAAGCTTGAAGAGGCAGATTCGAAGGAATATTTCATACTCTTGTTGAGAACATAAACATAAGAAAGGGATCCGATGCGCGCCGGGAAAAGGTCTACGAAGAGGTTGCGGATGAAGGTGACTAAAAAGACATCCCTCCAGCTAGAGGGGTGGGGGAGAAGTAACCATTTGTAACGCCATGCTCGAAGAGTGGCGCCTATCAGGGCAATGATCATAAATGCCAGGAGCCCGGGTATATAAATATTGGAAAACGTTGGTATGAAGTCTTGCAGCTCAATTTTTGTGAGAAGAAACCAGATGAGCATGGCAGAGATGACAGTCGAGATCAGGAGGGAAAAGATCCTCTTTTTATTCATACCTGTATTAACCTGAATTATTCATAAAAAATACCGATACTTTTTATTATTCCAGCAATATCAGAATATTATCCTGATATTGCTGCAAATGACAACAAAAACATTTTCAAGAGTAACATTCTTTCGAGTTTATATACACCTTAATGTTGGGGTGGGGTGGGTCGCATCGACATTTTTTACTCAAATTTATGAATCTTTGATCTGAACAGTTTGACTGAGAGGAGGGAAAAAACTATAATTTTTCCTGATGTGGCGGAAAAACATTGATGCCCTGATCGAAGCGGCCCTTAAGGAGGACATGCCTGCAGGAGACATAACCTCAGAGAACATTGTCCCTCCCGATTCCATCTCTCGAGCCTTTATCGTAGCGAAAGAAGAAGGAGTGCTCGCTGGCATCTATGTAGCAGAAAGAGTCATGAAAAAGATCGACCGGACTATTTTTTTCGAGATCCATCGAAAGGACGGCCAAAAAATGAACAGCGGGGATAAAATTGCCTCCCTGAAAGGCCCTTCTGTTTCCTTGCTCAAGGGGGAAAGGACAGCCCTGAATTTTCTCCAGAGGATGTCAGGGATTGCTACAACCACACAAAAGTTCGTGAAGGCCCTGGATGGGAAAAAAACAAAGGTGCTGGATACACGGAAAACAACTCCAGGGCTTCGAAGCTTAGAAAAATATGCTGTCAGAATGGGCGGGGGGACGAATCACCGCTTCAGTCTGTCCGATATGGTCATGATAAAAGACAACCACATCAAAATAGTCGGGAATATTTCAGATGCTGTGCTGTTGGCCAGAAAAAAGATCAAGCCGGGGATCAAGATTGAAGTCGAGACGACCGATAGGGAAGAAGCTGAAGAAGCGTTGAAATGCGGGGCGGATATCATCATGCTGGACAACATGTCTCTTAACAGAATGAGAGAAGTCGTGAAGTTACTCAACGGAAAAGTTCTAGTGGAAGTCTCTGGCAATATCAATTTGTCGAGAGCTTCGAAGATCGCTGATCTTGGAGTCGATTTTATTTCTGTCGGAGCTTTAACACATTCCTATAAATCGTTGGATATCAGTATGGAGTTTATTGACTAAGGGAAAATGGAAAAAGCCGAAGCACTAAAAACCGATATTTTGATCATCGGTTGTGGAATCGCAGGAGCGAGTGCCGCTTTGGAAGCGGCAAAAAGCGGATTTAAAGTCATAATCATCACAAAAAGCGATGAACTGAAAGAGTCCAACACATTTTACGCGCAAGGGGGGATTGTTTCACTGGGGCCGGACGATAACCCAGAGCTTTTGAAGGAAGACATCATCCAGACCGGGGATGGGATAAACAATCCTGAGGCTGTAGATATTCTCTCCACAGAAGGGAATAAAATGGTCGACAGCATCTTGATCGACGAGCTGGACATCCCGTTCATGAAAAGTTCCCCAGATTCCTTGGATTATGCTCAAGAAGGCGGCCATTCGCGCAGGCGAATTTTGCATATCCGAGATACAACCGGCAAAACGATCGAGGAAAAGTTTGTTGCTGCACTCAAAGGCTATTCGAATGTTACGCTTTTGTCGGGTCATACAGCGGTAGATTTATTGACTGTACCCCATCATTCCAAAAATCCGACATCTTTTTATAAAGAACCTCGATGCATCGGGTGTTATGTTTTGGACAATAAAACAAAAAAAGTGAAGATCATTTTTTCCACCTATACCATTCTTGCAACGGGAGGATGTGGCGCTGTGTACCTTTACACGTCGAATCCTAGGGGTGCTATCGGGGACGGATACGCGATGGCATACCGAGCCGGTGCGAGGATTGTCAATATGGAATATGTCCAATTTCATCCCACATCTCTTTTTCACAGGGATGCGGATGGATTTTTAATCTCTGAAACGCTGAGAGGGGAAGGGGCCCGGTTAAAATCAAAAGATGGCCAAACTTTCATGGAAAAATATGCCGAAAAAAAGGAATTGGCTCCTCGTGATGAAGTCACAAGGGCAATCTATGAAGAGATGACCAATAGCAATTCGAATTATGTCTACCTTGATCTGGCATCGTTTGCAAAAATCGACATTAAAAAACGTTTTCCGCATATCTATAAAACATGCCTTCGTTATGGGATAGATATTACGAAAGAATCCATCCCTGTCGTTCCAGCGGCACACTATTGTTGTGGAGGAGTCCTGGTCGACGGATGGGGTCGAAGTTCGCTGGGCGGTTTGTATGCTGTGGGGGAGGTATCCTGCACGGGTGTTCATGGTGCCAATCGATTGGCCTCCACCTCTTTGCTGGAAGGTTTGGTTTGGGGAACCCGGGCAGCCCAACACATCGCCTCACATTTTAATCCTGTTCTCGAACACACGGCTCCCGATATCCACCAATGGTATTACCCTGAAAAAGAGGAAGAGACCGACCCGGCGCTCATCAACCAGGATTGGATATCCATCCGGTCTACCATGTGGAACTATGCAGGAATTATCCGCACCCCAAAACGGCTGGAGCGTGCCCGAGCAGATTTGAATTATCTCCGTCACAGGATCGAAAAGTTTTACAAAGAAGCTAGGATGGATACGAACGTCGTGGGCCTCAAGCATGGGATCCAAGTGGCCCTTTTGATCACGTCCGCCGCCATAGGGAATCCGGTCAGCCGCGGATCCCACTACCTTAAAAATTAATGGGGTCAGGCTTTCATAACTTTCATAATTTAACAAGACCCTTCGGATTTTATTGAATTTATGAAAGTTATGAAAGCCTGACCCCGTTGACTTTAGGCTGGCTTATTCTATAATAGCAATTTAAAAGCGAGTGTTGGAGTAAATCATGGCTGATAGCGAAAATATCAAAGACACGCTGAATCTTCCGCAAACTTCTTTTTCTATGAAGGCCAAGCTGGCCCAAAAAGAGCCTGAAATTATCGCAAAGTGGGAGAGTACTGATCTTTACAAAAAAATCCAGAAGATAGGGGAAAGCCGGCCATCTTTTGTCCTTCATGATGGACCTCCTTATGCGAACGGAAGAATTCATCTCGGGACAGCGTTGAACAAGATTTTGAAAGATTTCATTATAAAGAGCAAAACCATGCAGGGATACCGAGCCCCTTACGTTCCTGGCTGGGATTGCCATGGACTCCCCATCGAGATAAAAGTGGATCAACTCTTGGGGAAAAAGAAGGCAGAGATGTCCTCCCTGGAAGTAAGAGAGGAGTGCAAGAAGTACGCACTGGAATTTGTGGATATTCAGCGCAAACAGTTTAAGAGGCTCGGCGTGTTTGGAGAATGGGAAGCGCCCTATCTGACAATGCACCCCGAATATGAGGCAGAAGTTATACGCTATCTTGCAGCCTTTTTTGCTTCTGGCAATGTTTACAAGGGAAAAAAACCGGTACACTGGTGTGCGTTTTGCCGGACGGCTCTTGCTGAAGCCGAGATCGAATACAAAGACCGGGAATCCCCTTCCATCTATGTGGAATTCCCGATGATGTCTGACCTATCCGAAAAATTCCCTGCCCTCAAGAATCAACAGGTTTTTGTTCTCATTTGGACCACGACTCCCTGGACCCTGCCTGCCAACTTGGCCATAGCCTTCCATCCCGATTATGAGTATTCTGCCTTCGAGGCAAAAGGGAAGGTCTATATCGCAGCCAAGCGGCTGGTCCCTGTCCTCTCCGAGGAATTGAGCCTCGGAAAGACGAAGGAACTTGTAACCTTTTTGGGCAAAGAGATGGAGGGACTCAAAGCCAGGCATCCGTTTATCGACAGGGAATCGGTGTTTGTCCTGGCCGACTATGTTACCCTGGATCAAGGGACCGGGTGTGTCCATACAGCCCCGGGCCATGGGCACGAGGATTATCTCACAGGAATCAAATACAAAATGGACATCTATACCCCTGTGGATAACGAAGGAAATTTCACTCCCCA
>DAOVBT010000070.1 GCA_030670375.1 Candidatus Aminicenantota bacterium
GACCGGAGCATCGATGAAATCTTCAAGCTGGGCGAACCGGATGATATCATCAAATTTAGCTGCAATTTCTTTTTTGGAAAGGCCCAGCATGATGCCGTTGATGAAAACATTTTCCCGCCCAGTTATCTCGGGATGGAATCCTGCACCGAGCTCAATCAAAGCCGACACTTTTCCTTGAACAGAAACCTTTCCGGAAGTGGGTTTGGCAATCCCGGTGATAATCTTGAGGAGCGTGCTTTTGCCCGAGCCGTTTTCCCCGATTACACCAAAAGTCGTGCCTTCATGAACCTTGAAATTTACCCCATCTAGAGCTGTGACCAGTTCGTCGGGCTTAAGCGCTTTGAAAAAATCGCCTTTGACAAAAGAACTCTTGAATGTTTTGAAGCGGTGGCGTGAGGAGTACTTCTGGTATATCCGTGTGACATTTTCCACATCTATAACAACCACTCACACCTCCTCAGGAAACGAATCACGAAGCCGGTCAAAAATGGCATATCCGATAACAAACAATACCAACGAAACCAAAAGGGTTACACCCAGTTTTCGCCAGCGGATCATTTCCCCGAAAAACACACAGTTCTGGTAACCCTGCATGATGTGGGTCATCGGATTGATGTCGAGCATGAGCCGAAGCCACTTGTTTGATTGTATGGTTGTGAACGTCACCGGATAAATGATCGGAGAGGCAAAAAACCATAAAGTCAGCATGTTGGCCAGGATATCCTTGATATCGCGGAAGTGAACGGTCAGCGAGGATACGATAAGGGCAAATCCGAGGGAAAACACAAACTGCACCAGGATGACAACCGGCAAGAAGAGCATATAAACGGTGAACTTCTTGAGCATGATCAAGGCAAAAAGGAATAAGATCGGCAGACCGAACACAAAATGGACAAAATTGGAGGTGACAACAACGATCGGAAGGATCTCGACAGGAAAAAGGATCTTTTTGATCAGGTTTCCCTGAACCATCAACACATTGGCCGACTCAAGAACAGAAGATGAAAACCATGTCCATGGCAAGACACCGCAGAAAAGAAAAAGGGCATACACGAGGCGGTTCTCTCCGAATCCAGGAAAACGCGACGGGATGATGAATCCGAACACGATGGTGTAGACGATCATCAGAAGGAGAGGATTTAAAAAAGACCAAAAAAAGCCCAGGATCGTCCCGCGGTAACGGGCCTTGAGTTCGCGACTGACCAAATTCTGGATCAGAACGCGGTATTTGTATAATTCTTTCAAGTTTTTAAAAAGACGAAACATAGGTTCTCCCGATAAAGATTTCTTTGGCTTCCGGCGTGTATTCTCCTGTTTTGTCAAACAGAACGAGCGGCGATATAAGCCGTGTTTCAGAGGGAGGAAAAACACACTCGGAGAGCAAAAAATTCGGCTGGGATCCCTTTCTGGGATATACCAACCGCATCGCCTGCAAATTCAATCCGGCATCTTCGACTGCCCGGGCAAATTCCGACCTTCGCTTGGCTGTGAAAATGAAATACGCCCTTCCTTTCTTTTTTAATAAAGCGGCTGTTTTTTGCATTGTACCAAGAATATCACATTTTAACTCGTGTTTCGCAATAGATTTTTCCGATGTGGCGCTCAAGTGTCCGGCCTTCGCTTTGATGTAGGGAGGATTGGAAAACACGACATCGAACTTGTTTGGGGAACGGAAATCGAGAAAGTCTGCATGGATAATGCGGATCCGTTTCTCCAGATGGTTGAGTTGTACGTTCCTCCGTGCCAGTTCAGCCAGCGACTTTTGAATCTCGAGGGCCGTGATGTGCAAAAAAGGCTTGATACTCAACAGGAGGGAAATAACTCCGCAGCCCGTGCCAAGCTCAAGGCATCTGTCTGTGTTTTTTGTCTGGATAAAATCCGCCAGCATGGGAGCGTCTACGGCAAACCTGTATCCCCTTTTTTTTTGACAAACAAGGATGCGGCCGTGATAAAAGGTATCCTGCGTCTCATCCTTGCCCTTCTGAGAGCTTGTTTTTCTCATCTTTGCCCTGTTCGGTAAAAACAAGCACACGGTCGGGGAGAACCTCAGCATATCCTCCTTGGACCGGCAGTTCACTCTGCTTGTTCGACCGCTTGTATGTCAATAGTCCAAGGCCCAGCGCCACAAACAAGGGCCTGTGCCCGGGAAGTATACCGAGATAGCCTTCCAGACTGGGAAGGGATACTTCCTGAACTTCTTCATCGACAAGAAGTTCTTTTGGACAAATCACCTTGAGCTTGAGGAATGCTGGCAAATCTTGGCTCATGCGGATTTCAGTATTTCGGCTTTTTCAGCCACTTCTTCGATTCCCCCGACCATATAAAAGGCCTGCTCGGGTTTATCGTCATGTTTTCCCCCAACGATCTCTTTGAATCCACGCACGGTCTCGGCGATGGGCACGTACTTGCCCTCCCGTCCGGTAAACTCTTGGGCCACGTTGAAAGGCTGTGACAGGAATCGTTGTATCTTACGGGCCCGGGATACGATAAGCTTGTCATCCTCGGAAAGCTCCTCCATCCCCAGAATGGTGATGATATCCTGAAGGTCTTTGTACCGCTGCAGGATTTCTTTGACCTCGCGTGCCACAAGATAATGCTCCTCTCCAACAACACGGGGGTCCAGGATCCGAGAATAGGAACTCAAAGGATCTACGGCAGGATAGATACCGATTTCTGTCAGAGCTCGGGATAAATTTGTTGTGGCATCCAGATGGGCAAATGTGGTCGCAGGAGCGGGATCGGTGAAATCGTCTGCAGGAACATAAATGGCCTGAACGGATGTTATGGACCCTTTTTTTGTGGATGTGATGCGCTCTTCCAATTCTCCCAACTCAGTCGCCAAATTTGGCTGGTAACCCACCGCCGAGGGCATACGGCCCAACAGGGCAGAAACTTCTGATCCTGCCTGGACAAACCGGAAGATATTGTCGATAAACAGAAGGATGTCTTGGTTCATTTCGTCACGGAAGTACTCTGCCACGGATAAAGCAGACAATCCGACGCGCAGTCTTGCTCCGGGAGGTTCGGTCATCTGGCCATAGATCAGGGCCGTCTTATCGATGACACCCGATTTCTTCATCTCAAGCCAAAGATCGTTTCCCTCCCGTGTTCTCTCGCCGATTCCGGCAAAAACAGAATATCCGCCATGCTCCTGGGCCACGTTGTTTATCAATTCCATGATGATGACGGTCTTTCCGACTCCGGCCCCTCCGAAAAGACCGATCTTGCCTCCCTTGAGGAAGGGTTGTATCAGGTCGATGACCTTGATCCCTGTCTCGAACATCTCCAACTCAGTGCTCTGATCTACAAGCGCTGGAGGGGGACGGTGAATCGGGTATTTCGTCTTTGCCTTGATAGGTCCTTGGTGGTCCACGGGTTCCCCGATCACGTTGATCACCCGTCCCAACATTTCCACTCCCACCGGAACCTGAATCGGCCCATCCAGGTCAACGGCCTTCATCCCGCGCGCCAATCCATCTGTGGGATGCATGGACACACAACGCACCTTATCCTCACCCAGATGCTGTTCCGTCTCGACAATGATGTCCACAGGAATCGGTGTTTCAAATCCCTCGCTCGTGATGCGCAAGGCGTTGTATATTTCAGGTAAATCTTGTCCTTTGAATTCCACATCAACCACAGGCCCTATTACCTGGATAACTCGCCCGGCTTTTTCGGACTCCTTCTTTCCGGTCTTTTTTTTGGGTTTTATCGATTCTTTTTCCATTTAGCACTCCGGGCATCTATTTTTTTGCCAAGGCCTCCACGGCAGTCATGATTTCCAAAAGCTCTTTGGTGATCGAGGCCTGCCTTATTTTGTTTAGCTCAAGAGTTAGGCCTTCGATCAGGTCTTCTGCGTTCTTGGTGGCATTGTCCATGGCTATCATCCGAGCAGCATGCTCGGCGGCGATGGATTCTGAAAAAAAATGGACAAACTGCATTTCGATATATTTTGGCAACAGCACTCCAAGAAGAGGGAAGATACCAGGTTCCCAATCCGGCAAAAGCCCGGTTGGAACAGCCGCATTGTCATCTCCCAGTCCTTGCACCTCATCGATCATCTCGATAGGTAACAGTTTGATTAGGGCGATACGCGGCGCAAGGATGGACTTGAACTCGTTGTATAAAACATAGACGGCATCGGTGCGGCAATAGATATACTGCTGGATCAAGAAGCGGGACAAATCTTTCAGATCCTCTCCCGCGAGCAAGTGAGTCTGATCTGTATACATCCGCCCCACATGATAAGCAGGCTTATTGAATTGCTGTGCCGCTTTTTTACCGATCAGGATGAGTTGAAGGTCACAGGATTTCGATTTTTCTTGATGGAATTCTTGGGCCGCACCCAGGAGATTGGAATTGAAGGCGCCGCTCAATCCTTTGTCCGATGTGATGATAACCAGAATGACTTTTTCCTCTTCCCTCCTTTCGAGAAGAGGATGGGGCACTCGCCCAGCAGTTGAGATGGCATTGCGGAGAAAATCAGGAAATGTATGCCAGTAGGGACGGGATTGAAGCACTTCGCGCTGGGCCTTTTTGAATTTAGCCGTGGAGACGGTCTTCATGGCCTGCGTGATTTGTTGCGTATTCCTCACGCTTTTGATCCTCCTGCGCAGGTCGATAAGGGCGGGCATTTTACTCGTTTTCCCCCTTAAATTCCTGGTTGAACGTTGTCATAACCTTGTTTATTGTCTCATCCAGTTCAGGACTTATTTCTTTTTTCTCAGCAATTTCTTTCAATAACTCGGGATGCTCCCGCTCGAAATACTCGTAAAGGTTTTTTTCGTAGTTTTCGATTTGATCGATCGTAAAATCATCCAAAAATCCTCGATTCCCAGCATAGATGACCAGAACCTGTTTTTCTACAGATATTGGGACATACTGGCCTTGCTTGAGGATTTCAGTCAGCCGTTCCCCGCGATCGAGTTGGGCTTGACTGGCTTTGTCCAGTTCTGTACCGAATTGAGCGAAAGTCACCAGCTCTCGATATTGCGCCAGATCTAACCTCATCTGCCCGGCAACCTGTTTCATCGCTTTGATCTGGGCATTCCCCCCAACCCGTGAAACCGATATCCCCACATTGATGGCAGGTCGGATTCCGGCATTAAAAAGCTCGGGCTCAAGATAGATCTGACCGTCTGTGATGGATATGACGTTGGTGGGGATATAACCGGAAACATCTCCAGCCTGGGTTTCGATGATGGGCAAGGCAGTCAGAGAACCTCCTCCATTTTCATCGTTGAGTTTGGCTGCCCGCTCCAGAAGACGAGAGTGAAGGTAAAAGACATCGCCGGGATATGCTTCCCGGCCTGGCGGACGCCGGAGCAGCAGGGCGATCTCACGGTAAGCCGCAGCATGCTTGGATAGGTCATCGTATACCAAAAGCGAATGCTGACCGCTGTCGCGGAAGTATTCCCCTATGGCGCATCCGCTGTAGGGGGCTAAGTACTGCAAAGGAGAAGGATCGGAAGCAGAGGAAGCCACAACGATGGAGTAGTCCATGGCTCCATGATCTTCCAGTATCTTGATGATGTAAGCTATGGTGGAGTTTTTCTGACCTATAGCCACATAGATGCACACCACGTCTTTGCCTTTTTGGTTGATGATGGTGTCGATGGCAATGGCTGTCTTTCCCGTCTGGCGGTCACCGATAATCAATTCTCTCTGTCCTCTTCCGATCGGAATCATGGCATCGATGGCTTTTATTCCGGTCTGCAGGGGTTCTCTGACAGGGAGGCGTTCCACAACACCCGGAGCCAGCCGTTCCACCACCATGTTTTTATCTGTCTTGACGGGCCCTTTTCCGTCCAACGGCACGCCCAAAGGATTGACAACCCTTCCGATCAAGTCCGGACCGGAAGGGACCTGCATGATCCTATGGGTACGCTTGACAAGATCGCCCTCCTTGACAAGATGGCTCTCGCCGAGCAAAACCGCACCCACACTGTTTTCTTCCAGATTCAAGGCCAGACCGTAGACATCGTTGGGGAACTCGAGGAGCTCGTTTAACATCACACGGTCCAATCCATAAATGCGGGTAATGCCGTCTCCCACCGAAGTGACTGTTCCGACTTCTTTGATGTCGATTTCTATCTTATAACCTTCGATCTGTTGTTGGATGATTTTACTGATTTCGTCTGCCTTTATTTCCATTCCTATTCCTCGGCAATTTTTTGTTTAAGCCTCTCTAGATCTCCCTGGATAGAGGCATCGTACACGATGTTCCCCTTCCTGATGGAAAGGCCACCGATCAGTGATTGATCCATTTTGTATATCAGCGTAACCGGACGCTTCTCAAGCAAGACAAGTTTTTCCTCCAGGCATTTTTTCTGATCCGGGCTGAGAGGAATAACAGAGCTCACTTCAAAAGTGGAAATTCCCTGTTCCTCGTTCCAAAAAACGGGCAAAAATTCAAGAATCTCTGGTAATAGCATCAAGCGGCCATTTTCCACAAGGAGAAGCAAAAATCTCCTGGATTTGTCTCCGACAGAGAATCGCTCAAGAATCTGTGCCGCAATCTCTGTCTTTTTTGTTGTAGGAAGTAAGGGGCTTTGGAGCGTATCCTTGAGTTTTGGGTGGGAATATAAAAATTTATCAAATTCACTCAGTTCAGCATACAAAGAATCAAACTCCTCTCCACTTTTGGCGGAATTAATGAGTCCTTGAGCGTATCTTCGTATCAGAATTTGACTTCTCATGAAGTTTTTCAAGCCTTTCGATGGATTTATCGATGAGTGACGAATGATATTCTTCGGTCATTCGATCTTGAATTCTCTGCTGAGCTAAATCAGCGGCAAGAGTAACCGTGTATTCTTTGATTTCGCTGATGGCATCCTTGGTTAGCATTTCGATCTCCTGGCTAGCGAAATGCTTTAGGCGATCGGCAGCCTGTTTGGCTTCCTCGAGTACGTGTTGTTGGAGGGACTGGCCTACGGCCTCTGCCTCTTGTTGCATCTTTTTGATCTCTTCATCCAGCTTTCCCAAACGCGACTTCACCTGATTCAGTTTTTCTGCCGCCTCTTCGTGAGACTGCTTCGCTTCCCTCAAAGCCTGCTCGAGCGAATCAGACCTTTCCTGGAGGAATTTTCCCAAAGGTTTCCTCAAAACATAGGCCAATCCTCCAAACAGCAAAAGGAAGTTGATGAGTTTTCCCAAAAAATCCTTAGTCTGGGAAGGATGAGATTCCTCTGCAAATGACATGAACAGCAAAAACGGCACGAAAAAGAGAACTAAGATGATGGGCTTTTTTTGTAACATCAGTTCAGAAGCCTTTTTGCGATTCTCTTGGCAAGGCCTTGACCCCGAGGCTCCAATTCTTTCTTGAGACGTTCGACCTTTTCGTTCAATTCCTGATGGGCCTTTTGGACTTGCGCATGACATTCTTGGGACACCTCTTCAATCATGTTTTCTTTTTCTTTCTGGGCTTCCCGTTCAAATTTTTCTCGAGTCTCTCGAGCCGACGTTTTTGCTGCTTTTATATCTTCTTCAATCCTTTCGAGAGTTTTGGTGTATTTATCCAGCGCTTCTTGGGTAGCATCCTGGTCCTGAAGGATTTGGCCGTCCCTCTGTCTCATGACGCGGCTTACGGGCTTAAAATAAACCTTCGAGAGCACAAGAACCAGGACCCAAACGATCACAAAGATGACGATGACACTTAAATCAATAGTAAGCATTATAACCTGTAGTATCTAACCTGAACTATTCATAAAAAATGTCCGATGCTTTTTTTACTCCAGCAATATCAGGAATTTATCCTGACATTGCTGAAAAAACTTTTCAAGAAGAATCTTTTTATTTTCATCGGCATTTTTTACCCTTCGGGCGAGCCGATCTTACTACATCTGCTTTGTTGCGATCCATTTGCGGTACACTTGTACAGCAGCATGGACCGACGCCTCGCATCTGCAGCAAGCTAGGCTCGTGAATAATCCAGGCCAAAAAACTGTCGATAAATCGAGGCAAAAATTTAACATGA
>DAOVBT010000414.1 GCA_030670375.1 Candidatus Aminicenantota bacterium
GTTAGAGCAAACACAAGGAAAATAAGCACCAGTATCCCGATGATGGAGAGCGATGTTGTGTAACTCAATTGTAAATTCGTGAGGAAAAAGACAAAAAGGAAAGGTGTGAGCACATATCCGAGCCCGAAAAATGCGTTGCCGAAGTTGCTGGCACGCGCCGGGTCTTTGCCTTCGAACAGCACGATCGGGATGAGCGTGTTCCCCACCGTGTTCAATGACATGGCACCTATACCCAAAAGAATGCAGGCTATGAGAGTTAGTCCAAAATTTGATGCATAGGCCAGAAGGAACATACTCCCACTGGTAACCACAAATCCAAGAATGGCAATTGGTTTGTAGCCAAGTTTGTCTACCAAGGGACCGATGATGAGTTGCACGACACAACTCGTCAGAAACAAGCCCATCGCCAATGTGCCGAACTGCCCTTCGTTTATTCCGAGTGAATCCATCAACTCAACCGATATGGCACCAAGGATGATAAAACAAACCGCCAGTGTAAACACGGCCATCAATGCCACAACTGCTGTCATTTTTTTCATTGCTGTTCCCTCCTAACCAATTATGTTTTAGTTGATATCACAGAAAAAAACAGGAGTCAATAAAGGAAACGACAACGCTTGTATAAGACCATCAATTGTTGCATGATGGGATTCTGAAAGGAAACGTACCGTGCATCCAAAAAGGAAACCAACACAAGAAAAAATCCTCGCATGCAAAAAAGAGGCTGAAAATCATCTCTTGAACGAGTTGCTTCCTTTCTGGTTGAGACGCTGTAGAGACGATATTTATGGTGGTTTTATCACGCACTTTAATGCCGAAGGAAAGGATACCGGCGAGGATCAAAAGTCTTTGATTGCCCAGACACGGACGATCTACACCATGGCATCAGCTCACAGAGCAGGATATGGGAACGGCAAGTGTGAGGAGTGCGCGCGACATGGCTTCGATTTTCTTGTCGACAAAATGTGGGATGAAAAATATGGCGGGTTTTACTGGGCAGTCGACCGTAAGGGAAATGTTGAAATCGATAAGAAGATTCTTTATGGATTGAGTTTTTCCATCTATGCCCTATCGGAATACACTCTGGCAACCGGTGACGAACGAGGTGTCGATTATGCGGAGAGAGTTTTCGAGCTCATCCAAAAAAATGCCAAAGACACAAAGCACGGCGGCTACCTTGAAATGTTCGAAAGGAATTGGGATCTCTGCCCTCCTGGCAGTGGCGGAGGAGATAGAAAAACCCTGGACTTTCATATGCATTTCATGGAAGCCCTGACAACCCTTTATGAGAGCAGCGGAAAGAAGGTTCACCTTCAGAATCTGCAGGAGATCACAGATATCCTCACAACACATATGCTTCATCCCGTTTACAAAACGGGCATACCCCAATTCTGGAAGGATTGGACGGTCGCACCCCAGATTAAATTCGATATCATCTGGGGATGGGACCGGTTTGCCGATAGCGACATGAAAAGCCATCCAGGGGACAATACGTCTTACGGCCATAATGTGGAATTTGCCTGGCTCTTGAAACATGCTCTGGAAATCATGGAGATGGGCTGGAAGGCCTATGGCAATATCATCGAAAGGCAATTGAATCATGCCCTTCACAACGGGATCGACTGGGAATTCGGGGGTGTGTACGTTGAAGGGGCACACAAAGGGGGAGTGTACGACAGAGAAAAAGAATTCTGGCAGCAGGCTGAGATCATGATCGGTATGCTGGACGGATGTATTAATATCGAAAAAGAGAAGTACTGGCCCGCTTATGAAAACGTGCATCGTTTCGTCTTTGACAAGATGATTCATCATGATGTTGGAGAATGGTTCCCTCTGCTGACAAGAGAGGGTGCGCCTATTTGGACCCATATGGGCCATTCATGGAAGGTGAATTACCATACTGTCCGGTGCATGATTCAGTGTATTCAGAGGCTGGACAAGCTTTATCAGACCACATAACTATTATAGGCAGGAAGTGAACCAATTGGCCTATCTAAACGTCTTTATTTGTGAAACTCAATTATTAATGAGGGGCAGTTTATAATCATGTTTAAAAATTACTTAAAAATCGCCTTCCGGAATATCAAGAAACACACGGGCTACAGCCTGATCAATGTGGCGGGCCTGGCTATCGGAATGGCCTGCTGTATCCTGATCCTGCTCTTCGTATTCGATGAGCTGAGCTATGATAAATTCAACGAAAACCACGACCGGATTTACAGGGTCACCCGAAAATGGTTCAACGCAGACGGTGTGGTCAACCTCCACCTCGGGCATGTCGCCCCTCCTGTCGCTCCCCTCCTCAAAAACGATTTCCCGGAGATTATTCATGCGATTCGTATCATTGGGGCAGGAGGACTTCTTGTCGGCAAAGACTCCGCATTCTACGAGGAATCACGTTTTTTCTTTGCCGAAGAGGATATATTCAAGGTGTTCACTTTCGATATGATTGCCGGAGATCCTGAAACAGCCCTCAAGGATCCCTTAAACATCGTTATCACAGACGAAATGGGCGAGAGATATTTCGGCACCGAGGATCCGATCGGAAGGTCGTTAGCAATCCAGGCTTCATCCCAAAAAACGGACATGAAGGTGACGGGGGTCATCAAGCCGCTTCCGCACAACTCCCACTTCCATGCCGATTTTTTGGGATCGTTCAAAACGTACGAGGCTATTGTGGGGGACAGAGAACTGCAGAGCTGGTCGAGCAACAACTATGCCA
>DAOVBT010000156.1 GCA_030670375.1 Candidatus Aminicenantota bacterium
GAGTGATAGTCGCGGTTCGAGAGGGTCTGGCTGGGCGCCACGACGATGCTCTCGCCCGTGTGAATCCCCATGGGATCGAGGTTCTCCATGTTGCAGACCGTGATGCAGTTGTCGAATTTGTCCCGAACGACCTCGTACTCAACCTCTTTCCAGCCTTCCAGGTATTCCTCAATCAGGATCTGGTCGATGAATGCAAAAGCCTTTTTGGCTGCCTCGGTAAGCTCCTCCTTGTCGAATGAAATGCCCGAGCCAAGCCCTCCAAGGGCGTAAGCTACGCGAGCCATGACAGGATACCTTATCTTTTCTGCGGCTTCGATAGCCTCCTGGACAGAAGTGACGGCAATGCTTCGGGGAACTTTCAGGTCGATTTCGGTCAATTTCTTGACAAATTTCTCCCGGTCCTCGCTATCCATGATGGCCTGGATCGATGTCCCAAGGACCTGGACTCCATTTTTCTCCAATACCCCTCTCTGGAACAAATCCACACCACAATTCAGTGCGGTCTGGCCCCAAATCCGAGCAGAATACCGTGGGGTTTCTCCTTTTCGATGACTTTTTCTACAAAATACGGTGTAACAGGAAGAAAATAGATTCTGTCGGCCAGGGCTTCTGAGGTCTGTATGGTGGCGATGTTGGGATTGACCAGAATGACGTTTATCCCCTCTTCCTTCAAGGCCTTTATAGCCTGGCTTCCAGAATAATCGAACTCCCCAGCCTGCCCGATCTTGAGCGCACCGCTTCCCAACAGGATGACTTTTTTCATCGGCGGATAAACTCCAGAAATTTGTCAAAAAGAAACGCCGTGTCCACAGGTCCCGGGCAGTGTTCGGGGTGGAACTGGACAGACATAAGCGGGAGGCGCTTATGCCTGATCCCCTCGTTGGTATTGTCGTTGACGTTTGTGAACCAAGGCTCCCAATCCTCAGGCAAGGATGCAATCTCGACTGCATACCCATGATTCTGCGAAGTGATATAGCACCGCTTTGTCCCCGTTTGCAAACAGGGTTGGTTCTGGCTCCGATGTCCATACTTGAGTTTATACGTGTCGGCCCCTGCGGCAAGGGCCATCAACTGGTTTCCGAGACATATCCCAAAAGTGGGAGTGGCCATTTCAAAACATTTCCGGATGAGAGCAATGGTATCCTGGCACATTTTTGGGTCGCCGGGTCCGTTCGAAACCACAACTCCATCGAAAGCCTGTCCCGTAAAATCATAATGGCATGGGACACGGAGCACACAGCAGTCTTTTTTTATGAGCGATCGGAGAATGTTGTACTTGACCCCGCAGTCGATGACAACGATCTTCCATTTTCCTTTTTCGTTATAGACTACAGGTTCTTTCACCGTGACCTTTTCAATCAGGTTTTCTCTGTTGGGATCGTAAAATTCCACATCCTCATCGGATACAATCTTTCCCAGCATCGTTCCCTTTTCTCTCAATCTTTTTGTCACGGAGCGGGTATCGATGCGATGGAGCGCGGGTATCTTTTGCTGTTTGAGCCAGTCGGAAAGACTGCGTGCCGCATTCCAGTGGTTATGCGAATAGGAATAATCGGAGACGATGAGGGCCGAAGCGTGAATTTGGCCTGATTCGAAATTTTTGGATAGGTGGAATTCTTCGTCCTCTCCCGGTACTCCGTAATTCCCGATAAGAGGATATGTGAGAACGAGGATCTGTCCTTTGTAGCTGGGATCGGTCAAAGACTCATAATAGCCGACCATCCCGGTGTTGAAAACAACCTCCCCCGAAATGGACTCTTCCGCTCCAAAGGAAATGCCGCAGTATTTAGTGCTATCTTCAAGTACAAGAGAAGCCTCTTTCATGTTAGGAAGAATCCAGAAACAAAAAATTGCATATGAGTTCTTGATTCTTTATGTCTGCCTTAAGTTCTTTCAATTTTTCGATTTGTTATAGCACAGCAACCAAAAACAGTCAAAACAAAATATGTTTACCTCAGCTTTGATCTTTGTTCTCTTTGTTTTCGCCCTCTGTCTCCGTCCTTTTCAATCCTCGACCTCGCCACAGATAATAAATCGCAGGGATAACGATAAGGGTCAGGACTGTCGAAGTTATCAGACCTCCGACCATGGGAGCGGCTATTCGTTTCATCACCTGTGAACCCGTGCCATGCCCCCACATTATGGGTAGTAAGCCCATAATAGTAGTGGTGACCGTCATAAGTTTGGGCCGCACCCTTTCCACTGCTCCATGAACGATCGCTCCGTGAAGGTCAGTGCGAGTTTTCATCTGACCATGCCGGAGACGATCTTTATAAGCGTTATCTATATACAGGAGCATCACGACTCCGGTTTCAGCAGCAAGGCCAGCCAAAGCAATGAAGCCGACCCCCACAGCCACACTCATGTTGTACCCGCTAAGCCACATAAGCCATATCCCGCCCACCAGCGCGAATGGAAGCGAGAGCATGATGATCAAACTTTCACCGATGTTTTTGAAATTAAAATACAGCAGCAAAAAGATGATCAATAATGTTATGGGGACCACCATCTGCAAGCGTTCTTGCGCACGCTGCATGTACTCATACTGACCGCTCCAAACGATGCTATAGCCAGGGGGAAACTCAACAGTCGTATCCACAACCTGTTTGGCCATTTTGACATAGGAACCGACATCGATATCTCTTAAATCCACATAAAGCCATGCCGTTCTCCGGGCGTTCTCGCTTTTAATGCCAGCGGGACCTTTCTTAATCTGGAGATCTGCAACCTGACCTAGAGGTATTTCAGCACCTGAAGGAGTTGGAATCAAAACACGCCTTAAAGCAGGTAAATTATCTCGCAGTTCACGGCTGTAGCGCACGTTCACAGGATATCGCTCCAGTCCCTCCACAGTTGTCGTTACATTCATTCCGCCGATGGCGAACATGATGATGTCCTGGACATCGCCCACAGTCAATCCATAACGGGCAGCCGCTTCACGATTGATAACAAAGTCAATGTAATTTCCTCCTGTTACCCGCTCCGAGATCACACTTCCAGTTCCCGGAACCTGACGTATCACGGCCTCGATCTGCTCTCCCAGATCGCTGAGCGTTTGCAGGTCAGGACCCATGAGTTTAATTCCTACTGGAGTTTTAATACCTGTGCTGAGCATGTCGATTCGGGTTTTAATGGGCATTGTCCAGGCATTTGTAAGACCTGGAAATTGAACAGCATCGTTCAGCTCCTCGATCAGTTTTTCGATCGTCATCCCCGGCCGCCATTTCTCTTCGTCTTTGAGCATGATGGTGGTCTCGATCATCGTTAGAGGAGCAGGATCCGTCGCGGTCTCGGCCCTTCCGATCTTACCGAAAACAGACTCCACTTCCGGAAAACTGGCAATGATTTTATCCGTTTGCTGTAAGAGCTCTTTGGCTTTTGTGATGGAGATACCAGGCAAAGTTGTCGGCATATACAGCAGGTCGCCTTCATTCAAGGGAGGCATAAATTCGGAGCCTAAACGGGAGAGAGGAAACAGGCTGGCAACGACAATCAAGACGGCAACCAGGATGGTTCCCACCTTGTGCTTCAGAACAAAATGGATCACGGGCCGATACGCCTTGATGAGAATACGGCTGAGAGGATGTTTCGCCTCAGGCCGTATCTTGCCCCTAATAAAATAACCCATAAGAACCGGCACGATTGTGATGGCAAGAAAAGCTGAGGCCGCCATCGCATAGGTCTTGGTGAACGCCAGTGGTTTGAAAAGCCTTCCTTCTTGCTGCTGCAAAGTGAAAACCGGAATAAACGACAGAGTTATGATCATCAATGAATAGAACAAGGCCGGCCCGACTTCCTTTGAGGCTTTGACAATGAGACTCCATCGATCTTCTGCTCCTTGAATAGGTTCACGCTCCATATGCTTATGGACATTCTCGATCATGACGACAACGGCATCCACCATAACGCCAATGGCAATGGCAATCCCTCCCAGCGACATAATATTGGCATTCAATCCTTGAGCCCTCATGATTATGAAAGAAAGCAAAACAGCCAATGGCAGTGTGAAAATGGCTACAAAGGAACTGGAAAAATGAAGAAGAAAAACCAATATGACAAGAGCCACCACGATAGTTTCTTCCAACAGCTTTTCTTTAAGGGTGGCGATTGCCCGCTTTATAAGAGTTGAGCGGTCATAAGCCGTATGGATTGTAACCCCTTCAGGAAGGCCTTTCTTCAATTCCTCGAGTTTGGTTTTCACTCCGTCGATAACTTCAAGGGCATTCTCTCCAAACCTCATGATGACGATTCCACCCACCGTCTCCCCTTCACCGTTCCATTCGGCAATCCCGCGACGAAGCTCAGGGCCCAAATGGATATGAGCAATATCCTTCAGTAGAATGGGTGCGTTGTTGGGGCCCATCCCTACTGGAACTTTTTCCAGATCCTCAATGGATTTGATATAGCCAAGTCCTCGGACCATGAATTCCGTTTCTCCCATCTCTATCAAACGACCACCAACATCGTTGTTGCTACGCTTGATAGCCATGCGGATTTTTTGAAGAGGAATGTTATGGGCTTGAAGTTTTAAGGGGTCCACTTCGACCTGATACTGTTTCACGAATCCGCCGATGCTGGCGATTTCACTGACTCCGGGCACACTGGCCAGTTCATATCGTAAATACCAATCCTGAATCGACCTCAACTGCTGAAGATCGTATTTATCACCGCCGTCGAGGATATATTCATACACCCATCCTACCCCTGTTGCATCGGGACCGAGCTGTGGAGTTACACCTTGTGGCAGTCGGCTGGCAGCAAAATTCAGATACTCAAGCACTCGACTGCGTGCCCAGTAAAGGTCAGTTCCATCCTCGAAAAGGATGTAAACAAGTGAAAAACCAAAAAAGGAATACCCCCGGACAACAGTTGCATACGGGACAGCCAGCATCGCTGTTGTCAAAGGATAGGTCACCTGATCTTCAACAACATTCGGCCCCTGGCCCGGATATTCAGTGAGGATGATGACCTGAACATCGCTAAGATCAGGTATGGCGTCGACCGGTGTTGTTTGTATTGACACATACCCGGCAAGAATTATGGCAAATATGCCGATAGTCACCAACATACGGTTATTTACAGACCATTCAATTATTTTTTCTAACATGTTTTGTTCCGTTTATTTCAATTTGTCTAAGTAGATCATTTCCGCTTCTCTAGCTTCATACCGCATTCCGGACACCGGGCATTTTTGTCCGTAGTTAAAAAATCAGGATGCATGGGACAAGTGTAGAACTCGGCCTTTTCCAGATCGACTTTGTCCCCCAATTCTTCCGTTTTGACGACATTCATTCCGCACTCAGGACACTTGGCATTGGGATCACTGGTTATGAAGTCGGGATGCATAGGACAAGCATAGAGCTTGCCGGCATCAATCTCCTGCTTTTCACGTTCTTGGATATCATGACTGTGCTCGACTGTTTCAGGCGATTGAATCTCTGGAACGCCTTCTTGGGATTCAACTCCATACTCCATCTCGTGAGATTCAGATGAGCCTTTCACTTCTTCTATCGAAGCTTCTTGAGTCCTTTGTGCCTGTGCTGCCCTCATTTTCGCAATGGCTTCGCGGGTTTGGCTCTCAGAATCTAGTAAGAATTGCCCCGAAACCACGACCTGCTCTCCATCGAATAGACCGGAAACGATTTCAATGTATCCATCATCGGATTCAACCCCGATTCTTATCTCTCGTGGTTCAAATTTC
>DAOVBT010000227.1 GCA_030670375.1 Candidatus Aminicenantota bacterium
CTGCTTCCTGAAATCCTTGGAGGCACAGAGGAGACCACCACAGGTGTGATCCGGCTAAAAAGCATGGCCAAGGCAAAAGTGCTTCTTTACCCTATCATCGCTGTGAACGATGCGAAGACCAAACATCTATTCGATAATCGATACGGCACAGGCCAAAGCACGATCGACGGGATATTGAGAGCAACAAATATTCTGATAGCGGGATTGAATTTTGTCGTTGCCGGGTATGGATGGTGCGGTCGCGGTGTTGCAATGAGAGCAAGCGGTTCAGGCGCGAAAGTGATCGTTTGTGAGGTTGATCCTATACGTGCCCTTGAGGCTGTCATGGATGGTTTTCAGGTGATGTCCTTGAAGGATGCAGCAAAAATCGGAGATGTTTTTGTAACCGTAACTGGAGACAAAAGCGTGATCACAAGGGAGCATTTTTCCAAGATGAAAGACGGTGCCATCGTGGCCAACTCGGGCCATTTTAACGTGGAAATCGACATTCCTGCACTCAAGAGTTTGAGCAAAAAAAAGAGAGCGATCAGGGATTTTGTCGAAGAATACACGCTGAAGAATGGGAGGAAGATATTCCTTCTTGGAGAGGGAAGGCTTATCAACCTTGCTGCCGCTGAAGGACATCCTGCGGTTGTGATGGATATGAGTTTTGCCAATCAGGCACTGAGCGCTCGATACCTTTGTCAACAGAGCAAAAAGCTGCAAAAGACAGTCTATCCCGTTCCATCCGCGATTGACGAAGAGATCGCAAGAATGAAATTGAAATCTATGGGGATCAATATAGATAAATTGACAGGAGAGCAGAAGGCTTACCTCTCAGCCTGGCAAGAAGGCACCTGAATTATTTAAGAAAACTGCCAATACTCTCTTCCATATCGTGTGGGCATTACTTTCAAGGTATTTCTTTGCCATTAGAGCTTACCCACACATAATGGAAGGGAGCCAAATAAGATTATAAATCCATTTATTTAAGGACTTTGAGGTATTCGTCGATTTTGCTTTTTATTTCTTCGTCTGTCACGTTGGGATAAATCTTTTCAAAAAGAGCCTTGGCTTCCGCTCTACGGTCACTCTTGAAATAGGCGATTGCCAGGTTATAGCTGAGATTAATATCCCCTGGAGCGATGTTCAATGCTTTTTCGTAGCTGTAGATGGCTTCCTTGAGTTTTCCAAGCCTTTCGAGTAAAACTCCCTTGAGGTTAAGGGCCATAATCATCCGATCGTTCAGCTCTATGGCGGTGTTTACCAGATTGAGGGCTTCTGCATCATTTCCTTTTGTCAAATACAATTTGGCCAAGTTGTAATAAGGGAGTTCTCTCGAGAGGTAAGTTTTATCGGCAATGGCCTTCTTGAACTCTGCTTCGGCTTTGTCCAAATGGCCCATTTCCTGGTAAACGGAACCGAGATAATTGCGGGCTTCTGTTAATTCAGGATTTACCACTAGACATTTCTCAAAATAATCCATGGCTTTTTGGAAGTCACCCTGTATAAAATGGATGATGCCAAGGGCATTCAAAGCCAGGTCAAAGTTTGGCTTGAGGGCAAGAGATTTGTTTAAGTAAACCATGGCATTATCAAATCTGTCATTCTGAAGATAAACCAAACCCACATTATATTGGTATTGAGGGTCCTTTGCCCTCTGTTTTTCAAGCCGTTTTTGACTCGAAGCGCAAACAATCAGGTTTAAAGAGATGATCAATATCACGGGTATTTTATATTTCATTATTTTCTCCCTTTAAGGTTTTGTATTCGTCTTTCAGTTCCCTCGACATCAAATCCCGGAAGGCATCCTTTGGATTCTTGCCCTCATAGAGCACAGAGAAAACTTGATCGCAGATCGGCATTTCCACGTTCTCCCTTTGAGCCAGCTGGCGTACGGACAGGGTTGTCGTGATCCCCTCTGCGATCATTTTCATCCCAGAGATGATTTCTTCCAGGGTTTTTCCTCTCCCCAATTCACTTCCCACATAACGGTTTCGGCTCAACTTTCCTGTGCACGTGAGAACAAGATCACCGATACCCGCAAGACCGGCATAGGTTTCCTGTTTTGCACCAAGACTTACTCCCAGCCGAGTCATTTCAGCCAAACCTCTGGTCACCAATCCGGCCATGGAATTGCTTCCGAATCCGAAACTGTCCGAGATTCCCGTGGCGATCGCGATAACATTTTTGCAGGCTCCGGCCAGCTCAACTCCTATGATATCATCAGAACTGTAGGCGCGAAAATGCAAACTGGAGACTAGAGCCTGAATTTTTTTTGCCAGTTCGAGGTTTTTGGAGGATATAACCACAGCCGTCGGATGGAATTCTGCCACTTCTCGTGCAAAACTCGGTCCAGATAGGACAGCAATGCAAGAACGGAATGTCTCAGAAAAAACCTCGCTCATGACTTCACTCATTCTCTTTAGGGATTCTTCTTCTATTCCTTTAGTCAGGCTAACGATGAATTGTTCAGAAGTGAGGAAAGGGGCCATTTGGGTGTACATTTGACGGCAGAACCTGGATGGCACGGCGATAAAAATGGCTTCCGTCTCCCGGATGGCCTCCTGCAGATCAAGTAAAAAGGAGACAGAGGAGGGGATTGGGATTCCCGGAAGGAAAGTCTTGTTTTCTCCCGTGCGGACGATCTCCTCATAAATCTCTTTTTCCCTTATCCAGAGGTTAGTATCGACCTCCATCCTTCCCAGATGGATAGCCATTGCGCTTCCCCATGAACCTCCTCCGATAATGCAGACTTTTTTCACTCTTTCTCCCCCAATTTCCTTTCATTTCCATTCACGAGCCGACGGATATTTCTACCATGTTTTATAACGATCAAAAGAAAAATGGCGATGCCTAGAATGGCAACTTCCTGGCTGCTTTGAATAAAATAAATGGATAATGGCAAGCTCAACATCGCCATGATGGAGCCAAGAGAGACATAACGCGTCAAGGCTATGACAATCAAAAACACCCCGATCCCTATAAGAAGGGGCTTAAAAGCCAATACCAAATACACGCCAACTGATGTGGCCACACCTTTTCCACCCTTAAGTTTGATGTAGACCGGGAAACAGTGGCCCAAAACGGCGAGAAATCCACAGAGAAGTGCGAATTTTTTGTCGGGAAAAAGCTTCAGAGCAAGAAACACGGGCAAAAAGCCCTTCAAGATATCCACGAAAATCACAGGAATGGCAAAAAACCAACCTTTTAGCCTAAGCATATTTGTGGCGCCGATACTCTGGCTTCCATACCCACGGATGTCTTTTTTCTCGCTGAGGTAGTACAAGATGTATCCTGTAGGAAAGGAGCCGAACAGATAGGAAAATAGGGCAAACAGTATCTTCATTCCAGACAAAACTCCGATAGTATGGTGTATTCAGCCCCGGTTGGTTTTAGCGTGCTCTTGAAAAGAGTGATCTTGTTTACGTTCATCCCCCCAAACTCGGCCTCTTTGTATTGGTCAAGCGTTTCCATCACTATCTCGATGTTTTGCGGTCCTTTGACACGACCTAGTGTCAGATGGGAGTGGTATTTTCTTTTCTCCTTGGGAAATCGGATGTTATGGAGTTCATTTTCCACCCTGGATTGGATATTTTGGAGGGACTCATTCTTTTCGAGCCCGATCCACACAATCCGGGGAACCCGTGCCGCTGGAGGAAATATTCCCGTTCCCTTTAGACTGAGTGGGAAACGGGAATAGTCTTTGGCGATACTTCCCAACACAGCTTTAACTTCCGTGATTTTATCCGCGGAGACCTCACCGAGAAATTTAAGCGTCAGATGCATACCCTGGGGTTTGACCCACCTGATGTTACTCCCACCTGTGTCCAATTTCTGGATGAGCGCCGATAGGGTGTCCTTGATCGTTTTATCAAGCTCGATGGCGACAAATGTTCTCATGATTGGCTCGCGCCCGAAAGATGTCGACGAAGCATATCCAAAGCTTTCTGGCTCGATTGGAATTTTATCGCATTCCGGTCCCCTAAAAAAAGGTTTTTTTTAACAAGAACATCCTGGTCGTAAGCCAGCGCTGTGTAGACCAGGCCCACGGGTTTCTCCTTTGTTCCACCCGAAGGACCTGCAATCCCTGTGATGGATAACCCGTAGGTGGCATTCGATCTTTCTCTGATTCCTGTTGCCATAGCCCGTGCGACTTGAGGACTGACCGCCCCGTACTTATCGATTATCTCTGGGGAAACACCCAAAAAATCGGTCTTTGCAGTATTGCTGTATGCCAAAACACCGTGGAGAAAATATTCAGAGCTTCCTGGGACGTTGGTGATGCGGTGGCCAACAAAGCCCCCGGTGCATGATTCCGCCACAGCCACCGTTTGATGTTTTTTCTTAAGATATTTTCCTATGACTTCCTCCAGCTCTTCTCCTTTGGTGGAGTAAACTCCTTCCTCAAGGGCATCGCAGATGAGCTTTGTTGCCCGGTCAACCTTTTGCTTCGCTTGGGAAACGCTTTTGTTAGAGGTGCTCTTGAGATGGATCGCGATCTGGCCGGGATAAGCCAGAGTGGTGAGTTGGACTTCTGGCATCTTGGGATAAAGGTCTACGAGGTAAGTCTCTATCTGAGATTCTGTCAGCCCAGCCGTTTTTATCACGCGGCGATAGATATATCTGTTTTGGAAGGCTTGCAGGCGGGGCCAGACG
>DAOVBT010000106.1 GCA_030670375.1 Candidatus Aminicenantota bacterium
AAAGGAAAAAGTAGAGATCGAAAAATTCTTGAAATCCCTCAAGGAAGATCGTGATGAGTGGGATGGGGAGATCCCTCCTACAGATGAACTTCCTCCCTGGGCTGAAAAGATCAAGGATGAGAAACCGGATGAAATGCCTGCTGCAGAAGTAGAAGCAGAGGCAGAGGAAGAAAGTCAGGAATTCGAAGAGCCTCAAGAAGAATTGCCTGTTGAGGAGGAAAAAGCCGCAGATGAAGAGCCTCCAGCTGAGGAACTCCCATTGGAAGAATCCCCTCCAATCGTGGAAGAAGAACCAGAGGAAAAGGAGGAAGTCCTGAAGCCGATGGGATTAACCCCTGAAGACGAAGTCCCAGATGTGAAAATTCCAGAGGAGGAAACCGAAGAAGAAGAGGCTGTCGAAGAAGAGAAAGTAGAGGAAGAATTAGCAGAAGAAGAGATGCCTGAGGAAGAGGAGGCGACAATGCCCGATACAAGTATGGGATTGCCGGAAGGCGTCGAGCAGGAAAACCTGCCCTTTGCTGATAAGTCTTCCGCAGAATTGGAGGATGAGGAAAAATCGCCTCCCTCCAAACTTTCGATTTGGCTGAAATCAAGAACCTTCGACGTGCTTTTTATTGCCGCTCTCTGGATCGTTACTCTTCACATCGCTTCTCGGATGCTGTCTACCAACCTGTTCAAACTGATTTCTGTATCTATCTTTCCCGTTGTTGCCTTTTATCTTGCTCTCTTAACGGTATATTTGTTCCTGTTCTTTTTGTTTTTGGGACAGACACTGGGAGATCACTTGTTCTCTTATGAGGAATAAGTCACTTCCTCACCCAGCCTAAAATTCTCTCCTAAAAAGTGCTCTCTTGCCAGCTTGCTCGATGTTATTTCTTGAGGATTGCCCTCGATGAGGATCTCTCCTTCATCGATGACATAGGCACGGTCGGTGATCCTGAAGGTGTCCCTTACGTTGTGGTCAGAGAGAACGATACCAATGCCTCTGTTTCTTAGCTTGATGAGGATTTTTTGAAGATCGATTATGGTAAGAGGATCGATGCCTGTGAACGGTTCGTCCAACAGGAGAAACTTGGGATCCAGAAGAAGGGCGCGGCAGATCTCAAGCTTTCGTCGTTCCCCGCCGGAAAGGCTGAATGCCTTTTGATGGGACAAGCTCTCAAGCCCGAGCTCTTCCAGGAACTTCTTCGCCAACTTCTTCCGCTTTTTCTTTTTATCTCCCATGATCTCCCAAACCATCTTCAGGTTATTTTCTACAGAAGTCCTGAGAAAGACAGAGCTTTCCTGGGGAAGATAGGTTATGCCAAGATTGGCACGCTGGTGGGTGGAGCATGTGGAAATGTTCGAGTCGTCAAGATAAAGCCTCCCCTCATCAGGTTTGAGCAAACCGGCAATCATCAGGAAAGTTGTGGTTTTGCCTGCACCGTTTCTGCCCAAAAGACCGATGATCTCGCCCGAACGAACTTGGAGGTCCACTCTTTTGACGACAAGACGACTGTTGAAGCTTTTTTGAAGGTCCTTAGCCTTGAGGTTTGACCCGACTTGTTTCAACATCTTTTCGATATACGGAAGCGGCTTTTCCTCCCTCTCTGTTTTGTCGATGTCGAATTTTATTTTTTTTTCTTTTTTAAGGATTTTTCTGTCTTCTTTTTCTAGGAGAGACAGAAGATTGGCGTAAGCCTTTTCGATCTGTTGGAGGGTTTCTTTGCGCTTTTCTTCGGGAAATTCCTCTGCAATCGGAGAGATCACGATGGAATCCGTGGAATAGAGCCTTTTCAGATGCAAGTAGGATTTTTTTATTTCTACGAGGGAGGCATCCGGACCCAGCTCGAGTATCTCCAGATATTTATGATACTCCTCTCTCGACATGATCACTCTTCCCAGAGGTTAATCTCGTTTCCGCGCAAAAGATTTTCGGTGAAGAGTTCGATTTCAGTGGCAAAACGGGATTCGGCGTGATGCACTAAAAAGGGTTTTTGCTGGCGCGTTGATTTCCGAATCGAGTCATCATATTCCAAAAAACCCACATACTGTGTGTCCATCCCCAAATACTTCTGGAAGGTGCTTTTTATCGAAGCCCCAAGGTGGATATCCTGCATGCTTCTGACCTTGTTCAGGATCAGATAAATCTTGAAATCGGAAAATGCTTCATGGACGATGTCCCTTGTTTCGGGGAAATGTTTAAAAAAATCGAGGAGTTCGCGGATATTGCTGATCTTATACATTTCCCGCTTTGTCCAGGTATCTTTAGCCAATCCTTTGAATCCGTAGAATCTGAGCGTCATACGCAATTTTCTGTAGATCACATTTTTCATGAATTGGTACATGTTTTCCACGGCAAAAATATCCGGTGTCATGACTGCGATCCCTTTGTCGGCGAACAGGAACGTGTCGATGATATTATAATGGCTGCCGCCCCCGACATCGAGAAGAACATAACGCGCATTCAATTGGTTTATGTTTCTGAAGAGCTTTTTCTTTTGGCTGAACCGGATATTATCGGCAGAAAGAGAATGGATGTCCCCGGCCACAAGAGAGAGGTTTTTGATCCCGGTTTCTATCCTAAGTTCCTCGAGAGGGACTCTAAATTCAAAAAAATCATTGAGAGATTTATTGGGTTGTTTGAGCCCGAAAACCGAATGGAGATTGGCGCCTCCAAAGTCGGCATCGAGCAGGACGACATCTTTTATTCTTCTCTCCGACAGATAAATGCCCAGGCTGCTCGACACAAAGGTTTTTCCTGTGCCGCCTTTGCCGCCGCCGACAACCCACACTTTGGGCTTTTTGGTTTGAGGTTGCTTTGCCATTTTGAGTTCTGTCGTCCTTTCTCTATTTTATCAAAAACGATGGAAAATGCGACTCTTACCTTAAATAAAATTTCCTGAATTATTCATCCAGGCTGGGATTGTGATGAAATTAGAAAGTTTGTTCTTATATGTTTTATTCGGATAAAATAGATGCGATGAAAAAGGTGATCAGTGCTTCCCGGAGAACAGACTTGGTAGCCTTCTTTCCTGAATGGTTTGCTTCTGTTCTCAAAAAGGGGGAAGCGGAGGTCCATGGACCCTCGGGACACACATACACAGTTAATTTGAATCCGGATGTCGTCCAGACCGTTGTCCTTTGGTCGAAAAATTTTGCCAATGTGATCGAAAACCATGCCGGCTTAAAGGATGTGCTCCAAAAATATGCCCAGCTCTATTGCCACTTCACGATCACCGGTTTAGGAGGCACATTCATCGAGAGCGGCGTGCCCGCTTACCGAACATCTCTTTTGCAACTGGGAGATTTGGTAGACATCGTGGGGATACCAGAAAGAGTCACCGTACGTTTCGACCCTATAGTTTATTGGAAGGAGGGGGATGGTATTTGCTCAAATCTCCAGATATTTGAAAAAATGGCTCCGTCGCTCCAAAAAAAAGGGATTAAAAATGTCCGGATAAGCTTTGCCCAATGGTACAGGAAAGCTGTGAGACGGGCGGCAAAACATGGTTTTCAGTACATCGATCCTTCGAGCGAGCGAAAATTGGAGGATGCCCGCTCTGTTGTTCGGGTGGCTCAAGAGTGGGGACTCGATCTGTTCTCTTGCAGTCAGGACTTTCTCACCGAAATACCCGGGATCCGCCCCTCTTCCTGTATCGATGGCTTTTTTCTCCACAGTATTCATCCAGACAGGGAGGCCGTCTCAACAAAAAAGGATAGGACACAGCGAGCTGAATGCCGCTGCACAGAGTCAGTCGATATCGGGAGTTACACCCAGTTTTGTCCCCACTGCTGCATTTATTGTTACGCCAACCCCAAGACTTAGCGTGAATTATCCAGGTTAGATTCCGACGGCCAATCTTTCTGCCAGCGCAGGGGGTAAACCTGCACCTATGATTCTTTTTTGGGCTTTTTCGATATCGTACGGGAAGCGGTAGAATTTGATTTTTTTCGCATCGGAATTGTAAATGGCACAGGCAGCCATCGGGTTTCTATCGCGAGGCTGTCCGATCGAACCCGGATTGATCAGATATCGTACGCCTTTTTCGATTTTTATCTCGTTCTCATCGCCGGTCAGGAACGTACCCTCGACGACATGGTCTTTTTCTTCATAAACAAACGGAAAGTGGGTGTGTCCGAAAAAGCAGATCTGGACAGGAATATGGAGGAAAGCTTCAGAGGCATCGAATTCGCCGAAGATGTAATGGTCTTCATCGAACGGAGCCCCATGGCAGATCATGATGTCCTTGTTGACGATCATCGGTCCCTGCTTCAGTTTGCAGAGGTAACTCATGTTCTTTTTGGAGGTGTGATCTTTTGTCCAGTGAATGGCCGAAGCAGCTATCGGGTTGAATGTCTGCACTGTGTCCAGGCCGCAGACGGCTTTGTCATGGTTCCCTCTGATCGTGGATATGGGCTTAAGGAGGCGGATTCTCTGGATGGTCTCGTTTGGAGATGCGCCGTAGCCGACCAAGTCTCCAAGAAAGAGGTAATGGTCGACTTTGCGTTTTTGTGCAAACTTGAGGAAGGCCAGGAAGGCCTCCATGTTTCCGTGAATATCCGTAAAAATGAGATACCGCATGGCTAATGAGTCCTTGTCTCGAGAAACGATGTGTACATCCTGTGTGCCCTGTAGGAGCTTCGTACCAGAGGGCCAGCCTCGACTTCCTCGAATCCAAAATCCAGAGCGATTTTTTTTAATTGCTCGAATTCCAACGGCGAATAGTATTTTATCACAGGAGAATTGTCTCTTGACGATTGCAGATATTGCCCGATGGTTAGCAGATTGCATCCTATTCGGCGGAGGTCAGAAAAGGCATGAAGGATGTCTTCTGTTGATTCTCCCAGGCCTATCATCATCCCTGATTTGGTGATGGCGCCGAATTCTTTGGCCTGCTCCAACACTCTGAGAGAGCCTCTGTAGTTATCGTTGGGTCTGTTGATAGCTGGATACAATGACTCGGGAACTTCAACATTATGGTTAAAAATGTCGGGCTGGGCAGCCACCACTGTCATCAACGCTTCGTCGTTACCATTGAAATCCGGGGTCAAGACCTCGATTTTTGCTGCAGGGATTTTTTGCCTGATAGCTTCAATGGTTTCCACGAAAAGGAATGCCCCTCCGTCGGAGAGATCATCACGAGTAACAGATGTGATTACCACATACTGAAGGTCCATCGAGGAAGCGGCTTCGGCCACTCGGGAAGCCTCCTCTTTATTGGGAGGGAGAGGAGTTCCTTTTTTCACGGCACAAAAAGAGCAGTTGCGGGTGCATGTGTCGCCCAAAATCAGAAAAGTGGCCGTACGGTGTGTCCAGCACTCCGCAATGTTCGGACACTTGGCGCTTTGGCATATGGTGTGGATGTTGTGCTCTTTGAGAAGATTGGAGACCTGGAAAAAGTTCTGATGGGAGGGGAATTTGACCTTGAGCCATGATGGCTTTTTTTTGGTCTGTAATTCTGATGAAGACAAAATACTACTTTTTGATGCACAAATTAATTTTGAGAATCTTTCTACTGCTTTTTCTTATAAGGAAAGAGATAATATTATTGAATTTTTTATAATGATTAATAATATTCGAAATCCCGTTCTCTTTTCAGGCGTCTTCTCATGCGTTTGCGGGCTTGGGCATCCTTCATCCGTCTCTTTTCGCCTGGTTTGTAGTAGACGGAGTGCTTCTTGATCTCTTTAATAATGGCTTCCTGCTGGACTTTCCGCTTGAATCTTTTGAGCGCGCTCTCGACCGATTCGCCTTCTTCAACGACAACAAATGCCAAAGGAAATCACCTCCTTATAAGATGATGGGTGAGTTTAACCAATTGCCAGAGGATTGTCAAGCGCCTATTTGGCGCGGTAGCGGATTTTCCCCCCTACGATTGTGTAGACGGTTTTGGCTTTGAGAATCTCCTTTGGGGCGATTTCCAGGATGTCTTTATCCAGGACAGTGAAGTCTGCATATTTGCCCACTTCAATCGAGCCTAAAACATCTTCCTGGAAGGCCGAATAGGCAGCCCAAATGGTGAATCCTTTGATGGCTTCTTCGATCGTCATTCGCTGTTCGGAATGCCATCCGCCTTCGGGCCAACCCTCGGGATCTTGCCGGGTCACAGCCGCATAAATCCCCAATAGGGGATTGTTCGACTCGACAGGGAAGTCAGACCCGCAGGGTATGACCAGGCCGGCATCTAGAAACCACCGCCAGGCATAGGCTCCTTTAGCCCGCTCTGTTCCGACTCTGTCTTCCACAAAGGACATATCCGAAGTGCAGTGGGTGGGCTGCATTGCAGGAATTATGCCGAGAGAAACGAATTTTTCGACATCCTGTGGTTCGATGATCTGGGCATGTTCGATACGGAAGCGGTGGTCTGGTTTGGGGTTCTCTTGTAGGGCTTTTTTGTAGGCCTCGAGGCAAAGACGATTTCCCCGGATTCCGATGCAGTGGGTGTTCACGCCCATGTCGGCTTCCAGGGCAGCTTTGGAAATGGCGGTGATGTATTCGGGTGTGATCCTGAGCAGGCCATTGTTGTTCGGATCATCATCATACGGAGCAAAAAATGCAGCCCCTCTCGAACCGAGGGCTCCATCGAAAAACAATTTGATGCTCCGGACCGAAAGCATGTGACGACCATACTCTTCGATGCGATGTTGCTTGAAATAAGCTGCCAAATCCATATCCAAGGGGAGGTTCTTCTCTTTCCCCAGCATGGCATAGACGCGTATGTTGAGTTGGTTGTTATCTATGAGGTTTCTGTATATATCGATGTGTTGGGGCCCGATTACTTACTCATTGATGAAATTCAGGCCGACCGAGAGGCAGCTTCTGAAAGCTTTGAGAAATTT
>DAOVBT010000205.1 GCA_030670375.1 Candidatus Aminicenantota bacterium
CTCAGCTCGGACCCGGGCTTTCTTCAGTGCTTCCATGTAGATCTCCGGATGAGGTTTCATGTATCCCACTTCGTAGGAGAGGACATAGTCATCAAACAGGAAAATCTCCGGGAATTTCTTTTTGATGAACCCGAAGCGCTCAACATCCGTATTCGAGAGAAGAATCAGTTTGTTGTTGGTCTTTAGCCTTTTTAAAAGATCCAATACCGCCGGATTAACGGAAAAAACATCGTTATAAATCCGAAAAAAAGTATCCCGCCCGATTTTCGCTTCCAGCTTATGTATGACTTCTCTGTAAAAATCTTCAGGTTCGCTTTTACCTGTATCAAAGGTCCGGATCATGTCCTTGTGCCAATGGACACGTTCGGCAATATCATGGGCTGAATACGGACAATATTCGGCCATTTTCCGGAAAAAAATAAAATTATCAAAAAATAATAAAACTTTGCCAAGGTCAGATATTACACATTGTATCATCAGATAGAATCTCCTTCCTAACCTGAATAATCCAGGCAAATCTATAAAACATTTTACACCAAAAAATCCCTGCTCCTCAACCACCAAAACATTTTTCATTCCGCAATAATTTAACCCATTTTTTTACAGTCAGGCAAGCTGAAGAAGAAGCCATTCGGAGGCGAGCGGGCATGGTCCGTTTTTTTGACTTCGGAATTTTCCTATGATATAAGCGATGATAAAATTGATAGTGTTGAAATCTCAGGAGGATAATACCATGGGAAGCCATTTTAAAAAAAACAACGGGACTGCCAGGATTTGGATATTTATTCTTATCATTGCAGTAGCATTTCTGATTTTTGGCGGAGCTTTTGCCCTGTACTATCTCAAGGGCGCCAAAAAAGTGACTTCCAAAGATATCGAGTCGGCAGAAAAGATCGCTTGCCTTCGATTCAGTGGAAAAGAGAGAAAGCTTATGCTCGAGAACTTGAGAAGAAATATTCGCAGTTATGAACAGATGCGAGAGGTTGTACTGGAAAATCATGTTCCGCCATCCATCCAATTCAATCCCATTTTGCCTGATATGATCATCGAAAAAGAGTCGATTCCGTTTTCTTTTTCGACCGATCCAGAGATCCAACTCCCCGAGAACCTCGAAGATCTCGCCTTCTATCCCGTAACCGCCTTGGCACAGCTCATCCGATCGCACAAGATTACATCGGTCGAGCTCACAAACTTGTATCTCGATCGGCTTAAAAAATATGGCCCTCGATTGGAATGTGTTATCACATTAACGGACGGACTGGCTCTCAAACAAGCCAAAAAAGCCGATGAAGAAATCGGGGCGGGCCAATACAGAGGCCCCCTTCATGGGATCCCATGGGGAGCAAAAGATCTCCTCGCGACAAAAGGAATCCGAACCACCTGGGGAGCCATGCCTTACAAAGATCAGATCATCGATAAAGATTCCACCGTGGTCAAAAGATTGGAAGAAGCAGGCGCTGTGCTGGTCGCCAAACTCACGATGGGTGCACTGGCTATGGGAGATGTCTGGTACGGGGGTAAAACAAAAAATCCCTGGAATCTCGAGCAAGGATCGAGCGGATCATCCGCGGGACCTGCAGCAGCCACATCCGCCGGCCTGGTTGCCTTCGCCATCGGGACCGAGACTTTGGGTTCGATCGTGTCCCCCTCCACTCGCTGTGGTGTGACGGGACTGCGACCCTCATACGGACGCGTGAGCCGTTATGGAGCGATGGCTTTGAGTTGGAGCATGGACAAGATTGGACCCATCTGCCGCACTGTCGAGGATTGCGCCTTGGTCTTCCATGCCATCTATGGACCCGATGGAAAGGACCTTACGATAGTCAATGCTCCTTTTGGATGGGATCCTTCTTCCGATCTCCACCAAATCCGTGTGGGCTATTTGAAGAAAGCTTTTGAACGGAAATCAAGAACCAAAGAGAATGACCAGGCGACACTGGAAACCATGCGTTCCCTGGGAATCGAGCTCATCCCGTTTGAACTCCCAGAGTTTCCAGCCAGGGCGATATCCTTCATCCTGAGCGCAGAAGCGGCAGCTGCCTTCGATGAGATGACGAGAAGCGGGGAGGATGATCTTTTAGTCAGACAGGGACAAGGGGCTTGGCCGAAGACCTTTCGACAAGCAAGGTTCATTCCTGCAGTTGAGTATATTCGAGCCAATCGTCTTCGTACCCTTTTGATGCAAAAAATGGCTGAACAGATGAAAGAGATCGATGTGTTCGTAACCCCCTCCTATGGCGGCAACAGTCTTCTTATCACGAACCTTACCGGTCATCCAACGGTCGTGGTTCCCAACGGTTTCGATGATAAGGGAAACCCGACAAGCATATCTTTTATAGGCAATCTTTTCGAAGAAGCAAAGGCTCTGCGCATGGCTAAGGCTTATCAAGACGCTACAGACTTCCATCTCCAACACCCCAGCCTGAATTATTGACAAACACATCTCACTAGGTGGGGTGGGAATGCTGATGCTTTTTATTTTTACAGTAAAATTAGAATAAGAGATATTTCCAGATTCGGAATTTCTTCCTGGTAATGAAAAAGAGCCAAAGAAGACTTTCCTGGCTCAAAGATGAAATATGATTATGCCTTTAATCAGGCAGCAATTTTACTTGCCTGGGCTAGAACAGACCGGCAAAAACCACATCCGCATGGAACATCTCTCTTGTTCTGCGTCTTTGGCTCCAATCCACAGTTTCTTTCACATTCAAATAAAACCAGAACTTGTCGAAATGCCCCAATTTTCCCAAGTAGAATTGGCAAAAGTCTGTGTAGCTGTCTACCAATATTTTTCCGATCTCCTTGCCCTCGTCATCAAAAACAACGATTTTGTCACCTGAATCGTTCTTTTCCAAACTCCCATAGACTTTGGCTTTTTCATTCTGTTCCCAAACATCTTTTTCGTCATAAGAAAGATCGGCGAGTGCGACAAATTCTTCCCTGGCACTAAGATCCAGGAAATCTTCAAGAACCGGCTCTTCGGTTCGTGTGAAGATGTTGGTCCAATCACCGCTATCTCCGATTACTTCAAGAGTTTTGGCAACCAGAATCGATGGCGTATCCGGAAATATTTCCCCTTCTCCTCGAACTTCTTTGTCGATCAAACTTTCCAAGGTGCCTGACTCCAAATTTCCTTGAATCACGATATCAAAACCACTGACTTCAGGAAGAAACACATACTTGCCCACAACAGCTTTAACGGTTCCTTCAAAGGGCATGATCCCTTCTTGAATACCCGCTGCTTCTTCTCCTGTTTCCCCTTCTTCAGCTTTATTACAGGCTACAGATCCAAAAGCTACCAAAATGAAAACAAGCAGTATCATCCCAATAAACAGGGACACCTTATCCGTTTTGTTTGTTTGAATGGCCATAGCTTATACCTCCAATGCTTTTGCCCTTGGCTCCGGCGGCGATTCCTAACCAGGGATCTGTTTTTCTTTCTACCAGGAAGTTTGGGCTTTCCTGGAGCGAAAATATTTTATACCACTGCCGAAAATAAAAGTAAAGAGGAAAATATCTTTGTGGTTTTGTGTTATTTTACTTTTTTTTCACTCTCCTAGCTGAACTGGACCGGGAAATAGAACGTGATGCAGAGGATCGGGAAGGAGTAGATCGGGAGACTCGCGTGCGTGAGGTGCTCTGGAAGGACCGAGATGTGGAGGAACTCCTGGATGATGATATGCGACTTGGGGAGTAAGATCTATTGCTGGATGAGGAAGACTTGATCCTTGTGGTAGATCGGCTAGGCCTTGAATAGGAAGATCGACTCGGGGATGATCTATAGTTAGATCTGGTCGGTGTAGATCTGCGGGAAAGAGCCGAGCTTATGCTGGACCGGGACTGGGAAGAGTATCGTTTGGTTGCGGAGGAAGAGGAACTTCTAGATGACGATACCCGACTCGGGGAATAAGATCTATTGCTGGGAGAGGAAGTCTTGATCCTTGTGGTAGATCGGCTGGGCGTTGAATAGGAGGGTCGACTGGAGGATGAAGATCGAGGAGAGTACTGTTTTATGGTCGATTTGTAACTCCTGGATGAACTGGGAGAATACGACCTGGCTTTCGATGTCGAGGAAGTTAGGCTTTTCCTGACAGAAGTGCGTTGGCTGGGATAGCCTTTTATCCCTGTTCTTGATGAAGAACTCCGGCTCGGAGAACGAGACATCTGCGCGTTATTGCCTGACAATGATTTCTTGGTGCTTGAGGCATATGTTCTGCTCGTTTTCAGGCTCGAGTTATTTTTGGAAGGATATGTTTTTAGTGAGCGGTTGTTTATCCGAGATGTTCCTGCAGGCTGGGCAGGACTTTTCCCTACCGATGACCGTATCGATCTTCCCGATGAATAACCCTTGGTGACAGATCGGATATTCGATCGAGAAAGAGCTTTCGATGCAGCAGAGCTTTTTATGTTGATCCTGCTGGAAGCGGTACGGGCCATCGGTTGTTTGGATGACAGGGAGATTTTGCCGAGCCTTGACATTCCCGATTGACTCAAGGCCACCTTGGAAACGTGTCGGGCACTCAGTTGATCTTTGCGTAGAACGGTGAAAGCGCGGGAATGAGCGGGATAGTATCTGTCATAATGCCGACCATAAAAACGGTTGTTGACGATGACCACCGGACGATTGTAATAGCTCAACGGGCTCCAGCCGATATAGTCGATCCCGTGATACCAGTGCACCCAGGCAGGTCCCCAACTCCTGGTCGGTATCCAATACCATCCCAGCCCGCCTCTCCAGTGCCATCGACCGTAATGGGAAACACACCACCCCCATGGCTCATAAGAGCACCATGTCCATCCACAGACGGGATACCAGAGCCATCTCCCGTGATAATAGGGTCTCCATGAGTATTGGTAAACGTCAGGAATCCAAACATACCCATGCGGTCTTTCATACACCCATCGGCCG
>DAOVBT010000344.1 GCA_030670375.1 Candidatus Aminicenantota bacterium
TCTCTGGTCTGACCGCTATTTTCCGCTCAAAGCCCAACGGATCAGCCCTGGGCTTCTAGGAACAGAGGTGGTGATCCCCGGAGCGAAGATCCCCCAATAAATTCGGAAAGACCGGAAGCTAGCGCGGCATTTAAACATAAAGCCCACGATCGACGTGATCGTCTGCCGCGAGGAAGAACATCTCTCCCATCTGGTGATCCTGTCATTCAGTTGTGACTATTCGCGAAAACTTCATTATGTTTTGTGCTTATTGTTTATCCAGCTCTTGGTCAGGATGGCCGTGCGCAGCAAAGGCTACCCGTACGGAGTGGGCATTTGGAACACGCCTTTTGTGGGAAGCAAGTACAAGAAAGATCGTCTGGCCGAATTAAACAGGAGAAAACAGACAATAGACCCCAGTGAAACGCTGAATCCCCATAAATTTTTTAGGATCAAGGGACGGTTCTTCAGCATCCCGGCACTTTTCATGCGCCCGTTTTCCTTCCGTATGATTATGGCCATTTCCCATTTTTTCGCACCGGTATTGGGACTTGCTGCCAGGCTTTTGGAACCCAAACCTTCTGACGGCTGGAAAGTTCCTGAAAAAGAAGAGGAACAGGGAAGAAGCCTTCTGCACCAAAGTGCGCAACGCTGCACTTCCTGCGGATCCTGTATTTCTGTTTGCCCGGCCTACCACATCACCAAAGACGAGCTGGTTACTGGCAGGACCAAACTGCGTTTGGCCGAGGCCATGATGAACGGTGCGGAACTGAAGCAGGCAGAGGCACATTCCCCGTTTCAATGCCTGCACTGCGGATTATGCGAGGAAGTCTGTCAAACCCATTTGCCGCTGCGCGATTGTTATCTTGTCCTCGAGGACTGGATCGCAAACAGGTTCGGATCCCCAGTTGAAATCGTGCAAGAGTTTGTCGAAAAACTGGACAGCAACCGGGAATACATCAAGGACATTTTCGGACTGGATCTTCCGGAATGGTCCCCTGATGAAAAATTGTCCAGGGTTCCGGATGCCGAACGGAGATCGGAGGGAGGAAGGGAATGACTCACCCTAAACGCCTCTCCCCGCGACCGACTCCTTCGCGTTATCCCATCATCACCCCTTACCAGATCCTCCGCAGCGATCGCTGCATCAACTGCGGGGCCTGCATTTCGGCCTGTATCTACGACTGCCATTACCGGTCAGAAGACGACCCCCGGATAATGGCCGACCCGAAGGAATACGGCTGCCGGAACTGTTTCGCCTGCATCAAGCGTTGTCCGAGAGATGCCCTGAGCATGCAAAAAAACGAGAAATATCTCAGATTGGGAGATGAGACATACACACCCGACCGCATCCATTCTATTCTGGAACAGGCAGAACAAGGAAAAATTCCTGTCAGCGGAGCCGGTTATCGGGGATATTTCGACGGCGATTACTACGACAATATCTGGACAGACATGTCTGAAATCGTGCGGCCTACACGTGACGGGATCCATGGCAGGGAGCACATCTCTACGACTGTCGCTCTCGGCCAGATGGCCAGTGACTTGTGCGGGATGGTGTTCGATAAGAAAGGCAACCTGAAATCGCATATTCCGCCGAACCGAGAAATCCCGATCCCGGTTATATTCGGTCTGATGCCGTTTTTTCCCGGGCACACAGCCCTTTCTTCCCTTGCATTGGCAGCGAGCAAACTGACGACCTATCTGACTATCCCGACAAAAAACACCACCCAAGAATTAAAAGAATATTACAGCCATTTGTTGATCCGGTTAAACCCGAATGAAATAGATCGGTACAGGGACATTATAGAATGGGCCACGATCGTCGAGTTCGATCCAGATAAGGATCCAATAGCTGCCATTGCCCGTGTTAGAGAGATCAATCCCAATGTGCTCACTGTTGTCCATGTTCCTGTTTCTGAGAATGCGGAACGAAAAATTCTAGAGCTCGTACGCAACGGAGCCGAAACCGTGCATTTGAGCGCCGACATTCATGGGAGAGGCGACGACGGTGTTACCCTGCTGGAATCCCTTCATACCACCCACACCTTGCTTGTGGAGAACGGCCTGCGAGACAGGATCACCATGGTGGCCTCAGGAGGAATCGCCGCTGCCGAACATGTGCCCAAAACCATCATCATGGGGGCCGATGCTGTCGTGGTGGACATCCCGCTGTTGATAGCCATGGATGTGACAAAATGGATGCCGGAAAAAAAAGGGAACCCAACACTGTATCCGAAGGGCATCGAAGAGCTCGATCCTCGTTGGGGAGCTTCCCGAGTTATCAATCTGATGCTTTCTTGGAGAGACCAGCTGTTGGAAGTACTGGGAGCCATGGGACTTCGGGACGTGCGGCGGCTGCGAGGGGAAACCGGTCGCGCGATTTTTGCCGATAAGGAGCGCAAAAATTTCTGTGACCGACTTAAAAATATGCCCGAAAATTTTTCCAAAACTATTCCTGATAGTACCGAAAAAAGCCTGGAGGGACTCCTGGCTCACATAAAATCCAAACCGGTTCCAGAACGTTTCGGGATCAAACACGGAGGTTGGCGTGTCTTCGTGGACCGCACACGATGCACAAACTGCAATATATGCGTGGTTAATTGCGAGTACGATGTGCATCGTCGAGTGGACGGCAAACGGAGCCTGGACGAACCGATCCACAGCCGATGTATCGGACCTTCATGCAAAGAAAATGAATGGTGTTGTGTGAATATCTGCCCATGGGAGGCCCTGGAAATCGTGAAGGATCCGATCGACACGGTCCTGGGTGACCCCCGTTGGACACCAGATTTGCTTCGCGAAACTTATCGATTGGCGCGGGATGGATCGCCCTCAAGGTTGAAGCCAGAGGAACAGATCGGTGAATCAGGCGGTGGATTCGACAGGATAAGCCTAGCTTCTTCCATACCTGGAGCAACTCCGATAAACGGACCGGTCGATCTTTCCATTCCACTCAATAAACGTCAAAAGGGCCCAAAGGTGAGCATCTCTATCCCGATTTATGGCGGAGGTATGTCCTATGGATCCATCTCTTTAAATGTCATGATGGGTCGCGCTATGGCCGCTAAAAAAATCGGATCTTTAACCTGCACGGGGGAAGGCGGCTATCCGGACGAGCTCGTGCCTTATTCGGATTCCATTATCACGCAGGTTGCGACAGGACTGTTCGGTGTGCGAGAAGAGACCATCCAACGTGCCCCGATGATCGAGTTCAAATATGCCCAGGGCGCAAAACCAGGCCTGGGAGGTCACCTGCTGGGTGAGAAAAACACGCCGGAAGTGGCATCGATGCGCGAGGCTGTTCCGTACACGAACCTGTTTTCACCATTCCCGTTCCACAGCGTGTACTCGGTGGAAGATCACAAAAAGCATGTAGATTGGATCCGTTCCATACACCCCGATGTGCTTGTTTCGGTCAAGGTG
>DAOVBT010000342.1 GCA_030670375.1 Candidatus Aminicenantota bacterium
AATTCCTTATTTATGCGATCTTCCCTTACTTCAAGAGGAAAAAAAGAAAAAAAGAGGAATGGTACAGAAAACAATATCATAAGCGGAGCGGAGAAGAGTTTCCAGATCCTGTATCTTGATATTGCATAGGCAAAATAATAATTAGAGGTGATGATGCGATCGAAGGAAGATTTGTGGGCCAGGCTTTCATAACTTCTCTAATCTTTGATTCCTTTTTTTTTGGAATTGTTTTATATTTTTGTCTATGACCCCAAAAGGAGATCAATGATGGATTTTCGACAACTTTCTTTTCCTGAAGCCCCTTTGATCAAGGCCGTGCCCCCTGGGCAAAAATCAAAAGAATTCCTCGATTTTCAAACGTCTTCGGAGAGTTCGGCTGTTTCCTATCCCAAGGGACTACCTATGGCGGTTCAAAAAGCCAAGGGCGCAACCGTCGAGGATGTGGATGGAAATGTCTACATAGATTTTTTCGGGGGCGCAGGAGTTATGAATGTCGGTCATTCCAACCCACAGGTCATTGAAGCGGCCTTGAAACAGATCTCCGCGTTTACCCATTCCCTGGATATTCCTAATCCGGCCAGAAGATCGCTTGTCGAAACACTCCTTACTCTCCTTCCCGGCTCTATGAATAAGCTCTATATCGCAGGGCCGACCGGGTCGGAAGCTGTTGAAGCTGCGATGAAGCTTGCCAAATACAATAAAAAACGCCCTCCCATGATCGCTTTCGAGGGATCCTACCATGGAATGACATCCGGTGCTCTTTCCCTCACCAGCAGTTTAGGCTTCAAGGAAGATTTTCTCCCGCTGCTTTCTGAGGTGCATTTTGTTCCGTATGCCTATTGTTATCGTTGTGCATTCGGGAGGAAGCCGGAAACATGTGAGGTGGATTGTGCCAAGTACCTGGAGCACGTCCTCGAAGACCCTCACTCCGGAGTTGGAAAACCATCGGCGGTGATTGTCGAGGCCATCCAGGGAGAAGGTGGGTCGGTTATCCCTCATGATCTATTTATCCCAAGGGTCAGAGAGATCTGTGACAAATACGATGTTTTGCTGATCGTGGACGAGGTTCAAGCAGGATTCTGCCGGACAGGAAAAATGTTTTCTTTCGAACACACCGGCGTCATTCCGGATATCGTCACGATGAGCAAAGCTTTGGGTGGGGTGGGCTTTCCGATCTCTGGCATGGCATTTAAACAAGAGCTTGACACATGGCCACCCGGTAAACATATTGGAACCTTCCGTGGGAATGTGGTGGCCTATGCAGCCGGACATGCCGCCTTGCAATTTATGGTTGCGAGCAACCTGGCGGAGCATGCTTCGGAATTAGGCCAGAGCATGCTTTCCCGATTAAAGGAAATAGAGAAAGAATCGGGTATCGTGGGAGAGGCCCGCGGGAAGGGCTTGATGCTGGGAGTTGAATTGGTTCTTGATAAAACGTCAAAAAAACCGGCACCTGAATTTGCCCGACAAATCAGGACTTTTTGCCACCAAAACGGGCTCCTGATCGAGATCGGTGGACATTATGACAATGTGGCCCGTTTCCTTCCCCCTCTTGTCATCACCGAGGACTTGGCCCGCAAAGGGCTCGAAATCTTCGCCGATGCCGTCACCTCAACCGAAAAATCCCGATGATAATTAGGTGACGGGATACTTGATTACCTAATTGTATCCTCGAACCTAGTTGCCTTCCTCGCCCTTCAAATACTTGTTTAGAAAATCCAAAACGGCACTGTATCCTTCGATTTGATTTTCTTTAATTATAAAACCATGACCCTCATCATCAAACACGATGTATTCTACAGGCACGCCGTTCTTTTTGACTGCTTCCACGATTTCATCCGACTCAACCTTTAGAACTCTTGGATCATTCGCCCCTTGGAGTACCATCAAAGGTCTGACGATGTTTTCTGAATGGAAAAGGGGGGATTTGGCGCGGAGTTTCTCCAGGTCTGTCTCAGGATTCCCCATTTCTGCATACAACGCTTCTTTAAAGGATTCCCACCATGGAGGGATGCTCTCCAGCGTCCTCACCCAATTGGAAATTCCGAACAGGTCCACACCCAATGCAAATTCCTCTGGTCTGAAAGTCAGGGCTGCCAACACCATGTATCCCCCATAACTGCCCCCTATGATTCCGATCTTGTTTTCGTCAACATATCCAGTGGCGATCAAATATTTCTTGGCCCACACACAGTCGTCAAGGTCCACATCTCCATGCTTTTGATCATCCAGCTTAAAGAATGTTTTTCCGTATCCAGAGCTGCCGCGGTTGTTGACGTCGATGATCGCATAACCGTGGTTGACGAGATATTGAACCGCAGGATCATATCCGATTCGGGCTTGCCCACCGGGTCCTCCATGCACCTTAACAAGAGCCGGAACTTTTTCTCCTTTTTTGATGTGGGGTTTATAATAAATGGCAGGGATTTCCAGCTCGTCGAAGGACGGATACCTCACAACTTCGGCTTCGACCAAATCCTCCGGATTAATTTCTGGATTCATAGTGTCGGTCAATTTTGTATAATCGCTTGTGGAAAAATTATAAACATAAAGGTTATTGGGTGACCTCGAACCGTTGAAGTAGAAGGCCATAAATTGTTCGCTCTTGGATATATTGATGGAAGTGATGTTTCCTCCTGGCATTTCGGGTAACGGAATGGGTTGGTTTGTGGCTATCTCATAGACTTTGATGACGGTTTGAGCATCTTCATTTATTCCCACAACTCTGTATTTCCCGTTTCGAGAGAAATAAGAATACCAGATATCCCAATTGGCCTGTTCGATGGTTTCACTTTGGCTTGCTTCGATGTCATAGCGCTTTAAATAACTGAATTCACTGTCTTCATCAGTCGTGTAATAAAGGCTTTTCGAATCCGGGCTGAATGTCTGGGGAGAATAATTGACATCTCCTTCATGGGGACTCAAGTATTTTATTTCCTTTGTTTCTCTGTCGAACAGATACATATCAGTGTTGCTGGTCGTAATGGGTTTTATAAAGGCGAAATACCGCTTGTCTCTCGAGATTGATCCCAACTCATAGCCTTCGTCATTCTGATAAACCATTTGGGGAGTGAATGTCTCGATATTCATCTCGTATATGTCCATGAAACGCTGATCTCTTTTGTTCGAACCTAAGAAAAAGCTCTTCTCGTCGAAACTCCAGCCATAAAATCCAGCTTTTGCCTTTTCATCTGCTGTCAAGTCCTTAACTGTGCCGTCTTCGTTGCGAAGGTAGATATGGGTAATCTCGTTTCCGCCCTTGTCGCTACTGTAAAGGATTCGATTGTCGTGAGGAAAAAAAGAGAGAGCAAAGATGGCATCTTCTGTTGAATTGGTGAGAGGAGTCGGTTCCCCGCCTTGGATGGGGAGAGCAAAAGCATTATAGATACCGGTTTGGTTACTGGAAAATAAGATTGTCTGTT
>DAOVBT010000194.1 GCA_030670375.1 Candidatus Aminicenantota bacterium
ATGCAGGCACAGGTTTTGATCATCGGCTCTGCCGATGAAACGCCTCTGGCTGAAGCCATCTCTTCCCGAATGAACGAACGTCCACATATTCTGACGGGAAAGACGAGCCTGCCTCGATTGGCCGCCTTGCTGAGTTTTGCCGATCTTTTAGTGACAAACGATTCAGGCCCCATGCATTTGGCAAATTTCCTGAAGATTCCCCTGGTCGCCCTGTTCGGCCCCACAGAACCTGCCCGGACGGGCCCCTATCAGCAACCCGCCATTGTTATCCACAAGGGCGCCCCTTGTTGGCCCTGTTCTTACAGGCAATGCCCGTTTGACCACCGGTGTATGATGGACATATCTCCCGAGGAGGTTCTCCAGGCCTGCCAAAAATTATTATGATGAAAAAACGCGCAGTCTTTCTCGACAGAGACGGAACCATCAACCGAGACGTGGGATATCCCAATTCCTACGACATGGTGGAAATTTTCCCTTACAGCTTCGCTTCCGTCCGGAAAATAAACGAGGCCGGGTTTCTGTCCGTTATCGTGACCAACCAATCGGGGATCGGGAAAGGATTGATCGAAGAAAAGAACCTTCATGACATCCACCGGAAGCTGCAGCTCGACTTCGCCAAGCAAAAAGCCGCCTTTGATGGAATCTATTACTGTCCCCATTACGAGCACTCCGAGATACCAAAATACAGGAAATCCTGCGCCTGTCGAAAGCCCAACCCAGGGATGGCACAGCAAGCCGTTCGAGACTTAAACATTGACACCACAAAATCCTACATGATCGGAGACAAGGTAGAAGACATTCTCTTCGGAATGAATATCAAAGCAACCCCGATACTCTTGCTAACGGGCTTTGGCCAAAAAGCTCTCCCCAAACTCCGGGAGAAGGGAATCGAACCGGCCCACGTGGCAGAAACGCTGAAAGAGGCGGTGGACTGGATCCTCAAAAGGGAACAAGGGAAACCTTAATCAAAATTGGCAGTCAGATGATCAGATTCGACGATATCTTGGAGACGGCCTCCTCTCTCTATTCAGAAAAAGACATCACCATCCTGAAAAAGGCATACGTGTTTGCTGCCAGGGCACACAAAGGACAGATTCGCCGCTCGGGGGAGCCCTATCTGAGCCATCCGCTGGAAGTTGCCAAGATGCTTTCTGAGATGAAACTGGATTGTGTTACTCTTGCTGCCGGGCTGTTGCACGATGTTTTGGAAGACACGGATGTGACCGCCGCAGACCTGAAAAAAGACTTCGGGAAAGAAATCGCCGATCTTGTTGATGGTGTCACAAAAATCACGCGTGTTCAAGACACCTCTCCAGAGACAAGGCAGGCCGAGAGTATACGAAAAATCATCCTGGCCATGACCGACGACCTGCGCGTAATCTTCATCAAGCTGGCCGACCGGGTTCACAACCTTAAAACATTAAAGTTTCTTCCTGAAGACAAACAAAAACAGATCGCACAGGAGACTTTGGATATTTATGTTCCGATCGCGAATCGGCTGGGGATGGGACGGATAAAGGCAGAGTTGGAGGACCTCTCTTTCCGGTATGTTGCCCCAGAGGAATACTTCAAGATGGCCTCCTTTGTCGAGCCCCAGAGGAAGAAAGCAGAGAAAGAAATCAAAAAAATCAAAAAAACACTCCAAGGCTTGATGAAAGAAAATAACATCCCCGCTGAAATTTACTCGCGCATAAAACGCTTTTACAGCGTCTACAACAAGATGAAACACCAAAATATCGATTTCAATCAAGTCTATGATTTTCTGGCCATCCGTATAATCTCTGACTCGGTTAAAAATTGCTATGCCGCCCTTGGAATCATCCACCAAAACTGGCCTCATTTCCCGCACCGGTTCCGGGACCTTATCTCTATGCCCAAGCCCAATTTGTACCAAGCCCTCCACACCACGATCATCACCGAAAATAAACAGACCATTGAAATCCAGGTTCGCACACAGGCAATGCACAATATGGCCGAAAACGGAATCTCTGCACACTGGAAATACAAAGAAAAATCCCCTCGGACCATCATGAAGGAGGATGCCCGACTCCATTGGCTGCGAGAAATGGTTGAGCTTTACAAAGAACAAAAGAGCCCGAAGGAGTTCTTGAAAAATTTAAAAATCCATCTTATCCCGGAAGAAGTTTATGTGTTCACTCCCAAAGGAAAAGTTGTCACACTGCCCGCGGGTGCCTCTATTCTGGACTTCGCCTTCAAGATTCACTCTGAAATCGGGCTCCAAGCCAAGGAAGCCATCGTCAACGGTAAAAAAACCTCGTTAAAAACCATCCTGAAAACAGGAGACATCATCGAAATTATCACTTCCTCAGAAAAACAGCCCCGTCGAGACTGGCTGAACAAGGCCTTCACATCAAAGGCAAGATATCACATCAAGCACTGGTTCAACCAGCAGGACAAAATAAAAAACACAGCCATGGGCAAAAAACTGTGGGAGAAAAAAATCAAGGAATACAAATTGCCCTCGCCATCGTTGAAAAAAGATAATATTCTGAAAAGGCTCTCTGAGGAAACGCTCTTCAGGGTTCCGGATATCGACGCTTTTTATGTTCTGATCGGCTCGGGAAAAGTGGTCCTCAATAAAAAGTTTATGGAAACGCTTTTCCAAAAAGAAAAATTGACGGAAAAAAAAGAGACCATTCTCAAAAAAGTGGTTGCAAAAAAGACAAAATCGTTGATCGAAGTTAAACAGGCGGATGAGGCCATCATCAACCTGGCCAAATGTTGCACCCCCATCCGTGGAGAGCCTATCATTGGCTACATCACATCAGGTAGGGGGGTGACGGTTCACGCCCAACGATGCACGTTGGTAAAAAAGGAAATCCTTGATCCCCAGCGGATCGTGAATGCTTCCTGGTCTCCCTCCTCTACAGAGGACTCATATCAAAGCAAGCTTCTGGTAAAAAGCCACGATTCCCCGGGTGTTTTGGCCCAGCTCACAACCGTTATTGCCGAGCTGGGAGGAAATATCACCAAAGCTCAGATCGATACCTATGCTGACCAAAAGGCACAAATCAAACTGACAATCATTATCCGAGATATCAAACACTTTGACCAAATAATAAAAAAGATACTAGGAATAAAAGAGGTTTCTTTTGTCGAAAGAGTCTAGCCTGGATAATTCAGGCTAAGCGGCCTTGGTAACTTTCCCGGATCGAAGACATCTTGTGCAAACCCATATGTGTTTTGTCCCTGCTGGCGTTTTTGCTTTGACTTTTTGTAAGTTTGGCTTCCATTTCTTCTTGGAAGCCTTATGTGAATGACTACGACTTTGACCAAAGACCGGGCCCTTTCCACAAATTTCACAAACTTTTGGCATCTTTCATTCTCTAGATTATTAATGATTCAAGAAAAAAGCATTTATACCACAATTAGGACCAAAAACCAACCCATTTGGGTAAGCATTTTTTTTCCCGTGATAAATTGGGCTTTTGGGGATGGTTGAAGCGACCATTGAAGATTAGCCTTCACGAACCGTTCTTCGAGGGTAGCAATATGGGGACGTCCCCATATTGTCGGCGAGGATGTATTGAGCACGACTTTACTAAAGGATTAGAGATCCGGACAATCATAGGAACAGAAGCTAGAGTGGTAGAGATTGGGAGTTAACGAGCGGAGTTCCGGAGGCGCCGAGAAGAGCGGTGAGGGAATGGCGTTAAAAATCTTCACGGAAGTAAAACCATTCCTAAAAGCCTATATAAAGTCTTTTGAGATCACTGGAAAAAAGATGCTTTCCCCTTTGGTGTTTTCTGTATGCTGGGCTTTTTGCGATTGTAAAGATTTTTTCTGCCATCGGCACCTTCTCGCGGATAATTTACATCCATCAAACACATGTCCTGTAATCTGTACACTTTTTCCCCAGGAATAGGATATTTATCCCAGGATGCATTTGGTACAAATATTGCACTCATACTTTGTCCTCTTGACGTAATTTTGAAAAACAAGTATCTTAGTTTATGAGAGAGATGGATAAAAAAGCCTTGTTACTCCTGTTCCTTTTGCCTCTTTTTATGCTCTTCACCCGCTGCACATCGCCCCCTCCACAGTCCCAGCTTCATTTCGGAATCCTTGCGGCACAACGCAATCTTTGGGATGAAGCCATTTTCCGGTGGAAAAAAGCTGTTCAGCTTGAGCCGGATTCCTCATCCGCTCACAACAACCTGGCCGTGGCATACGAAAAAAAAGGGCTCTGGGAAGAAGCGAGAAAAGAATATGAAATCGCTCTTGAGCTGAATCCTAAGAATGAATACATCCAAACCAACTATGAAAGATTCAAACAGCGCATGGAAGAAGACGACAAGGATGAGGATGATGAGAACAAAAATAAAAAGAAGAAAAAGCAATAGCTTCATTTTGTTTCTCGGCCTTCTGTTCCTTCTTTCCTGCGGAACGGGAGAACATATGCGATTGCGGATTGAAATGCCGCGAAAAGTGTCGATTAACCTGGAAGATTTTGAAGAGATCGCCATCACAAATTTTCTTGTGAAGGAAGAGGCTAAAGACTTTGATCTCAACAAAGAATTGACAGAATACTTTACCGTGGAGCTTGGCCAAAAACTAAAAAATAAAATCATATCCACGGAAGTTACGCTACAGAGCGAAGACGTTTTCCAGGACAAAAAATTCTGGCAAGAGGTCTTTCCAGACAAAAAGGGAACCCTCCTGTTCACCGGCAGCCTGGAATACACGGAAGAAGTCCGGAAAGCGATAAAATCCGCGAAAAAAAGACGGTTCGAGGAGCCCTTTCCTGAAGAATCGCGGATCGAGGAGCGCAGATTTTATTCCCTTTCTCTTCATCTCTACCTCATCGACACACAATCGGGAGAGGCTCTCTACAAGCGAACTTTTAAAGAAAGCAAGGCGTATAAAAATCCGAACCAGACCGCCTACTTTGCCTTCTATGACATGATGCTAAATGTAAGGGATAAGCTCTTTCGCCAGATTCTTGGAAAAGAGCAAATCCAAGAAAGATATCTCATCAAATAAAAAACCGAGGAGAAATCATGCGAGTCATCAAAA
>DAOVBT010000182.1 GCA_030670375.1 Candidatus Aminicenantota bacterium
TAGCCTTGGAACCGTTTCAAAACAGGACATCTCGTCCATGCTCGTTCTTCCCGGCGTTTTGACGGTTAATCAGAATCAAACAGCCCACATCTCATCCTACGTTCGTGGGAAGGTGGTCTCGCACACAGCTGATCTGGGAGACAGGACGCGCATCGGACAGGCTCTGGTCACGATAAACTCGCCCGCATTTGCCCAGGCACAGGCTGATTTCTTGCGTGCCAGGGCAAACTATTTTCTCAGCAAAAAGGAATTCGAGCGGGCCAAGATGCTGTGGGCAGAAAAGGCCATCGAGGAGAAGGAATATTTAAGGCGGGAAGTCGAACATGAAAAACTCGCGACCGAATACGGAGCTTTGGGGTCGGCACTTCATTCTTACGGTATCACCCATGAGCAGATCGAAAAACTCATCGAAAAATGCAAAGAAATAGAGGATAAAGAATACGCATGCGAGATAGCCAATCCGAACCTCCCGATCCTATCTCCCGTGTCCGGGACCGTGATCTTCCGGGATGTGGTGAAGGGTGAACACGTCGAGCCGGACAAAATCCTATTTACGGTATCCGATCTCAGCACACTCTGGGCCATCCTGGATGTTTACGAAAAAGACCTCCCCCATCTCCGGATGGACAGTCACGTAACCATCATCACCTCCATCTATCCCGGCAGTCAATTTCCAGGGAAAATCACGTACATCAGCGATCTGGTCGATGAAAAACTCCGGACTGTGAAAATCCGGGTGGAAGTGGACAATAAACAAGGATTTCTCAAGCCCAACATGTATATCCAGGGCAAAATCGAAAATCGTTTGGAACAAAAAGATCTCCTGGTCGTTCCCGAAGAAGCCATACAAAATCTTGAAGGAGAAAAAGTCGTTTTTGTGCGCGAGAAAGGAGACATTTTTGCGGTCCGTCACATTACGCTAGGGTACAAGGTCGGCGACAATCGCATCATCACCCAGGGTCTTTCGGAGGGGGAGCAAATCGTTATCCACGGCGCCTTTTACCTCAAGGCAGAAATGTCCAAAGCTGCTTTTGGGCAGGCCCATGTGCACTAGTTACTTTCAGGATAAATAAGGAAAGATGATACAAAAACTCATTCAATTTTCCCTTAAACAAAGATTATTCATCGTATTGGCCACGGTGATCCTGTCTTTTTTGGGTTTTTTCGCCTTCAACAGGCTTTCGATCGATGTTTTCCCAGATCCATCCCCCCCCCTTGTCCAAATCTACACAGAAAGCCATGGTATGGCCCCGGAAGAAATCGAGAGACTGATCTCCTATCCGATCGAATCGTCCATGTTCGGACTGCCCAAAGTCAAAAATATCCGCTCCTTTTCGACCTTTGCCATGTCTCTGGTAAACGTCTATTTCGAAGACAACACAGACATCTATTGGGCACGCCAACTTGTCTCCCAACGGCTTCTCGAGACACAGGAGAGCCTCCCAGAGCATGTCCACAATCCGGTTTTGGGACCGATCGCCACAGGCCTCGGCCTGGTCTATCTCTATTATCTTGAAGGAGAAGACTATTCCATCCTAGAGCTCCGGACCATCCAGGACTGGCTTGTCAAATACGAACTCAAATCCGTCCCTGAAGTTTCTCAAGTTTTGAGCATCGGGGGAGATGTCAAACAGTTCCAAATTCTTGTCAGCCCCCACTCGCTCCTCAAATACAACCTCACGATTGCGGAACTTTCGGGCAGGATCAAGGAAAACAACCAAAACGTCGGTGCCAGCTTTATCACTAAAGGCCAGGAGGAATATATCGTCCGGAGTGTGGGTTTGGCCCGAACAATCGAAGACCTTGAAAATATCGTGGTGGCCAACTACTTGGGGACGCCTGTCTATCTCAAGGACGTTGCTGCCGTCAAAATTCTCCCGGCCATCAAAAGAGGCGCGGCTCTGGTCAACGGAGAAGGGGAAAAGGTCGTCGGGATGGTCCTCAAACTGTTTGACTCCAACACGGCAAAAGTCATCCAAAACCTGGAAGACAGAATCGCAGAGATCAACAAATCTCTCCCTGAAGGTGTGGAAATCGTTCCTTTTTACAACCAAGCCTCGTTGGTCAAAAAATGCTTTTCAACGGTCCGAACCAACTTGATCATCGGGATCATACTGGTCATCCTGGTGCTGTTCCTTTTCATGGGAAACTTTCCCTCTGCCATGATCACCGTATTTTCCTTGCCCTTCTCGATCTTGTTCTCCTTCATCATTATGGAACGGATGAACCTCGCGGCCGACCTGATTTCATTCGGAGGGTTTGCCATCGGGATCGGTCTGATCGCGGATGCAGCCATCATCTTTGTGGAAAACACCCACCGCCACATCCAAATGCCGCATGAATCCAAAGCCCATGCCATCATCTCGGCAGGAGAAGAAGTGGGAAGACCTCTGGTTTTTGCCATCGCGATCATCGTCCTCGTTTTTCTCCCGATATTCACCCTCACCGGGGTGGAAGGAATCATGTTCCGCCCGATGGGTTTCACCATCTCCTTTGCCCTTGCTGGTTCTTTGATCTTTGCCTTGATATCGGCCCCGGCACTCTCTTATCTATTCCTGAGACGAAAACAAGGCTCGACCGAAGAGTCTTTCCTGATGAAACACATCAAAAATGCCTTTATCCCGTTTTTTTATCGGTGTGAAAAGCACAAAAAAGCAGTGTTTTTGACAACCTTGGTGATATTTCTGGCAGGTGTTGCGATGATCCCGTTTATCGGAAGGGAATACATCCCTTATCTGGAGGAAGGTACTCTTCATCTTCGCGCCACGATGGACCCGAACATCAGCCTCCAGGAGGTCATCGCGATGGCCTCTAAGTTAGAAAAAACCATAAAAGAGGTTCCCGAAGTCACCGGAGTTTTGACCCGTATCGGGCGCGGAGAGGTTGGCAGTCACGCCCACTTCATCAACGATGCAGAAATCCTGATCAAGCATAATCCCATCCAGAAATGGAAAAGTTTCCGGACCAAAGACGAATTTATCCATGAGATCGAACACAGGCTGGAGAAATACCCCGGGATAAACCTCAACATGACTCAACCCATCCAACACAATCTCGATGAGCTGATAACGGGAGTCAAAGCTCAACTGGCCATCAAGATCTATGGGGAGGATTTTGACACCCTGAAGGAAACGGCCATTCAGGTCAAGAACCTTATCGCCACTCTGGAGGGGGCAGCCGATGTCCAGGTGGAACAATTCACCGGCCAAAACCACATCCAGATTTTCCTCCGAAGGGATAAAATAGCCAGATACGGCATCAACATCCAGGACATTCAGGAAACGATCGAGGCAGCGGTCGGCGGAATCATCCTCGGTCAGATCTACGAGGAACAAAAAAGATTCGATATCTTTCTCCGGTTTGAATCCGCATTCCGGGGAGATATCGAACAGATCGGAAATCTTCTGATAAGCCTCCCTGGGGGAGGCCAGGTCCCCCTGAAACAAATGGCTTCCATCGAGGAGACTGTCGGCCCCCGGGTCATCAACCGGGAAAGCAACAAACGGTTCATCAACATCCAGTGCAACATTCGTGGACGGGATATCGGCCGATTCGTGGATGAGGCACAAAAAAAGATCGATGAAAACATCTCGCTTCCCCCAGAGCATATGATCAAATGGGGGGGACAGTTCGAGCTCCAGCAGCGGGCAAACAGGCGGTTTGCCCTCATCATGCCTATCACTCTGGTTTTGGTTGCCCTCCTGCTGTTCACCATATTTTACTCCTTCCAGGAGGTGTTGATCATTTTGATCAACATCCCGTTAGCCCTGACAGGGGGAATCTTGGCTTTGAAGCTGTCTGGCCTGTACTTGAGTGTACCGGCATCAATCGGGTTTATCGCTATTTTCGGGATTGCTTTGGAGGACGGCCTCGTTCTCCTGTCTGCTTTCCACAATAACCTGAAACGAGGCCTGGGCCTGAGAGAGGCTGTTATCCGAGGAGTCAGCGTTAAACTTAGGCCTGTTTTGATGACATCTTTCACCACGATTTTTGGCGTGCTTCCGCTGCTTTTGGCCAAAGGTCCTGGAGCCGAAATCCAAAGGCCTTTGGCAACTGTTGTGGTCGGGGGGCTTATCACATCCACCCTTGTTACCCTGATCGTTCTTCCGCTCATCTTCCAGACACTGAAAAAGATCAAGAAATAAAAGTGCATAAAACCATCTCTTTCTGGATGAAAGCCGGGTCGATTCTCCTTATTTTTGCCCTGTTTTTTTCTTGCTCTTCCCCTCCCACGAGTTACATCATCCTTTGTGCTGGCGACAGCATCACCGAAGTCGGTTATCCCCCGTTTCTGAAACGGATTCTCAAGAGAGAGGGCATCCGGGCAAAGGTCGTGAACCAGGGCAAAAGCGGTTTTACCTCAAGAGAATATCTGGTTTATCTCACAGAAAACAGAACAGCGCTGGCCGAAAGCCATCCGGATTTTATTTGTCTTCAACTGGGAACGAACGATGTCCGGACCGACCACGACCACACATCGGCCGATGAGTTCTACGCCAACATGAAACAGATCATCCGCCTGTTTCGGGAGTTTACGACACTATCCGGGAAACAACCGCGTATCCTTCTAGCCACCATTCCCCCTGTCCCTGATGACACGCCCTTCCCGTTCGCTCCTATTTCTGCCGAGCGGGTAGAACAGGAAATTAACCCCCTCATAAAAAAACTGACCCACGAAGAAAAGCTCTCCTTGGTGGACAATTTTTCTGTTTTCCTCGACAATCCCCACCTCCTTCCAGAGGTCCACCCTTCGGATCAAGGGTATGAGGCAATGGCCAAAAACTGGCACAACGTCTTGAAAAAAAAGGGCGTTCGATCCACACTGCGATTCAGACACTAGCGAGCTCCTTTTCAGCAGTTCACACCGGAAATCCTTAAAATCCCTGTAGATCGTAATTTCAAACGGCCAGTGAGTTGTTTTAAACCCACGCCAAAAATTTTTTTTAACACATTCTACTTGTCATCAATATGGCCCATCCTGTGATGCTGAGGAAAATCTCTCTCCACTGGTATATCAGGAAGCACATTCCTGTTTAAATCAAGCACTAGAGAAGCTGTGTGCTGCTCTAGTGTCTGAATCGCAATGTCCGGAAATAAGATTCGGATAAGCAGGTTTTTGACACCTGTGTTTCCCTATGTTATACATTTTT
>DAOVBT010000086.1 GCA_030670375.1 Candidatus Aminicenantota bacterium
CAGAAGCCAGACTGCCATTTTGGCGATTCGCCTGTGTGACCGGGTCTGCCTTCCAGGCCCAATCCTGTCGAGATCCCTCGAAGAGAAGCTTGTGAACGCGGGATGAGGTTGGGGAGTTGACCCTTCTTAACAATTCACCTAGAATTAAAAGAGAGAGAAATAAGTAAGGTGTCCCCGAATAGAAGGAGGAGTAATCTATGAGAAAAAAAAGAGAAACTTTAAAAGATGGGGGCAAAGTCCTCATTAGAGATTTGCACTATGAAGATCTTGATAAATTGATGATATTTTATCGTTCTCTCCCTGTCGAGGATAGGGTTTATCTTAAAGTGGATGTCACAAAAAGGAAGGTAGTCGAGCAAAGGATGAAATTGATCGAGGAGGGGACGGTTTTTCGAATCGTCGCCTTGCATGATGACGAGATAATCGGCGATGGGATGTTCGAGATTCCCAAGGAAGAGTGGCGCAAACATCAAGGAGAGCTCCGGGTTATCGTTGCCAGACCCTTTCAGCGGAAGGGGCTTGGCATGCTCATGTTCAGGGAACTCCATTCCCTAGCCATGAAAAAGGATATCGATAAAATTGTCGTCAAAATGATGAAACCTCAGAAAGGCGCCATAAATATTTGCAAAAAACTGGGATTCCATAAAGAAACCGTCATCCCGAATTATATTTGGGATCAAGCGGATAAACCCCAGGATCTGGTAATCATGACATGCAAGCCAAAAGACTTGTGGAATGAGCTTGAGCTTTCCTACAGCGATTCGGATTGGCAACGCTGCAGATAAATAGCGGATTAAACAGGAATAGCTAATAAAATGAAACGTAAATTGGGGTTTTCTTTCGTTTTTATGCTCTTTTTCCTTACTGTTGTTCCTTCTCTTTCTCGTGCTGCAAAAAAGAGGGGGCCGATCATCCTTGGCATAGGAGGAGGATATTCTTTTTTTATCGATCCTGGATTGAGAACTTACGAAGTATACCATCCCAAATTGATATACCTCAGTGAGCAACTGAACATGAGGAATAATTTCAATTTCCACGTCCAATACTTCCCGTGGCACGGATTCGGATTTCAGTTGGAATTCGATCACCAGATAGCCAGCTACAATTCCGATTTGAAGTGGTACGGGCACCCCACTCCTGATGGGAAAATAATCGAGATAAACCACATCGAAGAGCCTTACAAGGAGACCTGGAGTATGTCCTCTGTCACGGCATCCATCCTGTATGCCCTGACTCTTCGATACAATGTTAAAATAAGACCGTATATCTCTGCCGGAATCGGGTACTATTTTACGGGCGGTGATGTAGAGCGGTTTTATTACAAATCTCGGCTTGGACCCGAAAAAAGCGGCAACCTGGTAAAACTCGGCCTGGGTGTTAAGTACCAGATCACTCCCAAGGTCGGAATCAACTTAAAAGGAGTAGGAGGAACGGTCTGGCGGAGAGAATATGGTTATGGTGAAATAATGTATGTGGGTCCCGAGCAATTCGACTATTTAATATATGCCGAGACTGGGAAAATAGTACGCTTAGAAAAATTGTCCGTCAATTCCTTTACGTATTTGGGAATCATCCTGAGCCTGGAATATACCTTTTAGTCTCCTCTCAGAACAACAACAATCCTTATTTTTTTTGCAACTCATCTTTGGAGACGAGAAACGTCCAAAAAATATCACCTTAAAAATCCTCCTTAAAGGGGATTGCCCAAATTGAGAAGAGCTTTTACATTATTCATGTAAAGACACAGAACTATAGCCCTGCAATAAATACTGTAAATAAAAGAAAAAATGAGAAACGAGAGCAAAATCGAAGAACTGGCGCGGAAAATCGAGGAGTTGGAGAAATTTAAGGAGAAGTGTAAGGAGGAAAAAGAGGCATACCAGTACAGCCAAGCCAATCTGCATGCTCTGATAGAAAACGCCCAAAATGCCATTTGGTCAGTAGATAGAGCTTATCGGATCCTCACCATCAATTCCTATTTTAAGAGAGAATTCTCCGCGGCCTTCGGCATAAATCTCGAAGAGGGAATGAAAATAACCGATTGTGTACCTCCCGAGATGAGCAAAATTTGGATCGGCCGCTATGAGCGGGCCTTTAAAGGCGAGAATTTCACTGTGGAAGATGAGTTCCAAGTGGGGGACAGATGCATTAGCACAGAGACATCTTTCAATCCCATCCGACATGACAAACAGATAACAGGTGTCTCCGTTTTTGCCCGTGATGTCACCGAGCGCAGGCAAACAGAGGAAGCTCTCCGAGAGAGTGAGGAGCGGTTCAAAATCCTCTTTCAATCTGCTCCCGATGCCTATTACCTGAGCGATTTAAAGGGGAAATTTATCGACGGCAACAAGATGGCTGAAAAGTTGACTGGCTATAAAAGAGAGGAACTCATCGGAAAAAGTTTTTTGAGGTTGAAGCTGTTACCTCCCTCACAAATCCCGAAAGCAGCCAAGCTTTTGGTGAAAAACGCAAAGGGAATTTCCACTGGACCCGATGAGTTTAGAATCCATCGGAAAGACGGCACCAAGGTTATGGTGGGCATCAGCACGCATCCGGTGAAAATCAAGGATCAGATTCTGGTTTTAGGAATTGCGAGAGATATCACAGAACGCAAACGTGCCGAGGAAGCCATGAAAGAGAGCGAAGAGAAATTCCGTATGTTGGCGGAAAAATCACCGAATATGATCTTCATCAACAAAAAGGGCCGTATCGTGTATGCCAATAAAAAATGCGAAGAGGTTATGGGATACGGAAGGGAGGAATTCTACTCTCCTGACTTTCATTTTTTTTCCATGATTGAACCTGATTCTATCGGCATCATCAAGGCAAGCTTTCAAAAGCATATGAAGGGAGAAGATGTGGTTCCCTATGAATATTCCCTGATAACAAAAACAGGAAAGAGGATCGATGCCATTGTCACGACCAAGCTTATCAGCTTTGGAGGCGAAAGCGCCATCCTTGGAATCATCACGGATATTACCGAACGCAAACAGGCAGAGGAGGCTTTGAAAAAGTCAGAGGAGAAATACCGCCACTTAGTAGAAAACACGAACGAAGTCCTGTACGCTTTGGATGAAAATGGCATCATCACCTATATCAGTCCGGTCGCTAAAACGCTCAGCGGTTATAATCCATCGGAGATCACAGGGAGGAATTTTGCGGAGTTTGTTTTCAAAGAAGATGCGGAGTTTATCTCAGAGCAGTTCAAAAAGAATATTACGGGAGGTCCTGAACCGATCGAGTGTCGGATTGTAACCAAATCAGGCGACCTCAAATGGATCCGATCATCCGGACGGCCCATCTTTTTAAACGATCGCTTTTTGGGAGTTCAGGGTGTGATGTCGGACATCACCGATCAAAAGCGTGCTGAGGATGAGATCAAAGCCTCTCTGAGAGAAAAAGAGGCGATGATGCGGGAGATCCATCATCGGGTGAAAAACAATTTGCAGATCGTTTCCAGTTTGCTTAGATTGCAATCGAGATCGATCAAAAGCAAAACACTGAAGGATACATTTGAAATCGCTCAGAACAGGATCAAATCCATGGCTCTCATCCACGAAGTGTTGTATCTCTCTGAAAATTTGGATGAGATCAATTTTTCAGATTATATCAAAAGGATCACCAATCATCTTTTTGCCATGTTCAGTAGGAAGGCAAAAAAGATCCAATTAGAGCTGGATGTGGGTGGTTTTTATCTTGACATCGATAAAGCAATCCCGTGTGGATTGATCATCAACGAGCTTGTCTCGAATGCCTTCAAACATGCCTTTCCCGATGGCAAATCCGGAAAAATTCAGGTCCATTTGGATAACAAACTGGATAGGCACACCATCGTGGTTAAGGATACCGGCGTTGGATTTCCCGATGATGTGGATATGGGAAACACAGAAACTTTGGGATTGCAGCTCGTAAATGACCTGGTGATTCAGATCGACGGATCTCTCGACATTCAAAGCGCCGGTGGCACCACTTTTAAAATAGTATTTTAATCCAGGATTTTTTCTTTATATCCCCATCCTTTTTTAGTATATTGATATGTACTTCTAATCTATCTCTTTAATATTAGATCATGAAATTTTTACCCATGTCCATTAGGACCAAATTAATCCTCAGCTTCCTTGGAGTTATTGTCATTGGAGCGATCCTGATCATGATCTTTGGCTCTCGGCTGGTCAGGGGCACAATCATCGATGAGGCGCAGAAAAAAGTTAAGCATGACCTATCTTCTGCTTGGATGGTCTTTGAAAATAAGCTTTCCGATATCAAAGAGATTGTTAGCTTTAATGTTGAAAGAGAGAGCATCCAGGATGCTATTATCAACAGAGATAATGATATTCTGCTAAGATATCTCAACCGGGTTCGATCGCAGAGGGGATTGGACATCCTCACTTTGACCGATAATTCAGGCAGAGTGATTGTAAGAACCCGAAATCCCGAAGTTGTGGGGGATGATCAGTCTCAAGATGAAATAGTAAATAAGGCCCTTATTGTGGGTGGTGATTATGCCTCGCCTCAGATTATCTCTCGTGAGGAGCTCCTCAAGGAGGGGGAGGATCTTGCCGATCGAGCTTACATGGAATTTATCCCCACCCCTAAAGCTGCACCGAGGCCTGAGGATAAAGAGATAAAAGGCATGATGTTAAAAGCTGCCTCCTCAGTAATGAATGAAGAAGGGAAAGTACTTGGAGTTCTTTACGGAGGGATTTTAATTAACCGAAGATTTGATATTGTCGACCGCGTGAAAGAACTTGTGTATAAGGATGAAACATACATGGGGCGAGAAATCGGAACGGTTACGATATTCCAGCATGATTTGCGTATATCCACCAATGTCAGAAATGAAAAAGGAAAAAGAGCCATCGGAACGCGCGTTTCCAGGGAGGTCAATAGAGCTGTTCTGGAGAGGGGGGAAGCCTGGATAGACCGAGCCTTTGTGGTGAACGACTGGTATATCACCGCCTATGAACCTATAAAAAACATAAATGATGAAATCATCGGGATCCTGTATGTGGGCATGCTGGAAAGGCCTTACATCGACACCACGAACAGGCTCATTTTTGGTTTTGCCGTAATTGCCATTGTCTGTGTTGTCTTGCTCCTAGTCATTCTGTATTTTTCTACGACACAAATCATAAATCCTCTGCAGAAAATGGTGGTAGCCACTCAAAAAATTGCAAAAGGCGACCTTACACACAAACTCAATGTCAAATCAACGGATGAGATCGGCGATCTCGCCCAGTCTTTTGACAAAATGACTGAAGAGTTGAGGTTGGCCAACCATAAACTCATCGAATGGGGAAAAACATTAGAAAAGAAGGTGGAAGAGAGGACAGAAGAAATAAGAAAGATGCAATCCCACCTGATTCAACAAGAGAAATTAGCCTCTCTTGGGAAACTTGCGGCCGGTATAGCTCATGAGATTAACAATCCCCTTGGAGGCATCCTCATATACAGCCATCTCCTGCTTGAAGAGACAGATAAAGGTAGCCCCGAACGTGATAATTTAAAGAAAATTGTAAAAGAAACCACGCGATGCAAAGATATCGTCAGGAGTCTTCTTCAATTTGCGCGTCCTAGGGATCCGGAGATGATACAAACAGATGTCAATGAAATCCTGGAAAACTCTTTATCCATTATGGAACGTCAAGCCCTTTTCCAAAACATTAAGCTGCAAAAAAAATATTCGAACGATTTACCCAAAATAGTGGCTGATAGTGCACAACTCCAGCAGGTCTTCATGAACATAATTCTCAATGGGGCGGAAGCGATGGATGGAAACGGAAAATTTACCATCAAGACATCCTTAGGGGGAGATAAAAAAAACATAAATATCGAGTTTGTCGATACGGGGCACGGCATCACAGAAGAAGATAAAAAAAGGCTGTTTGAGCCTTTTTTCACGACCAAAGAGGTCGGGAAGGGAACAGGATTAGGCCTGGCTATCAGCTACAGTATTATTCAAAAACACGAAGGAACGATCAAAGTGAAAAGCCAAGTGGGCAAGGGATCGACTTTTACTGTCATAATTCCGGTTAAAAGGGAAATCAGGCATGATGAAAACAGCTAAAATCTTGATCGTGGATGATGAGAAAGTCATGCAGGATTCCTGTGAACAAATCCTTAAAAAAGAAGGCTACAAAGTTAAAGTTGCCAGCGATGGAAAAGAGGCCTTGCGCATGTTCAAAGAGGAGCTCTTTCACGTTGTCATTCTGGATATCAAATTGCCTGGGATGGATGGGATCGAAGTCTTATCCAAAATAAAGGAAGAAAGTCCAGAAACGCCTGTAGTTATCATGACAGGATTTGCCAGCATAGAATCTGCCGTCGATGCATTAAAAAGCGGAGCTTTTGATTATCTCTCCAAACCTTTTACTCCGGAAGAGTTAAGAATCAGTGTAAGAAAGGCTCTAGAAAGCAGAAAAATATTTTTCGAAGGGATCTATCTTCGTAAGGAACTGGAAAGACAGACTAAATTTGACATGGTTTTGGGGAAAAGCGAGGGCATGAAAAAAGTGATGGATATTGTCAAGCGCGTAAGCCCCTCAGAAAGCACGGTTCTCATTACGGGTGAAAGTGGGACAGGAAAGGAACTCATCGCCAGAGAAATTCACAAACATAGCCTCCGAAGAGATGCGCCTTTTGTTGTGGTCGATTGCGGAGCTCTCGTCGAAACTCTGTTTGAAAGCGAGCTTTTTGGCCATGTGAAAGGTTCATTCACCGGAGCTCATGTTACCAAGCATGGACGCTTCGAAGTGGCTAACGGCGGGACAATTTTCTTGGATGAAATAAGCAATATCAGCCTCAGCATCCAAGCAAAGATGCTAAGGATTATTCAAGAGAGAGAAGTGATGCGTATAGGAAGCTCAAAACTCATTAAAGTCGATGTGCGTTTAATAGCTGCCACCAATGAGAACCTGGCTGAGTGTGTCAAAAATGGGAAATTCAGGGAAGACCTTTTTTATCGTTTGAGTGTTGTCCCTCTCCACCTTCCGCCGTTGAGAGATAGAAAAGAAGATATCCCTCTTCTCATCGACCATTTTTTGCACAAATACAACAGAAGGTCCAAAAAACAAATTGTCGGTTTAAGTCAAGATGTATTAAAGGCTTTGATGCAGTACGACTGGCCTGGAAACATAAGAGAATTGGAAAACACGATCGAAAGAGCCGTTGTGTTGTCTAAAAGTGATGAAATAGAATTGGACGCTCTTATTTATCATGGGATCAGTTCTGGATCCTCTCTTCTCAGCCCGATTGATGGAACATACAGAAGTCTAGAGGAAGTCGAAAAAGAGTACATCAAAACGGTTCTCCAAGCCCGTCATGGGAATAAAAGCCAGTCTGCCAAAGTTTTGGGGATTGACCGCAAAACCCTTATCACAAAAATAAAAAAATATCATATCCAATAGAACATCCTTCCATTTGCCCATCCCCTTCATATGACACCCGCATCCTATCTGTCCGAAAGACAAACAAGCTAGGGCGAAATTGAACAGGAGTGGGGAACAATTCCACAGTCTTTTTTTTTATTAAAACTTATTCTCCTTAATCTTCTTTGTCTCTCCTCTGATGGCACAGATTTTTTTACTCTTTTTTTTAAAAGGCACAGAAATTGCAAATGTCTTCATCTCATGCAGACTTAATGCTTTTTTAAGGCAGCTAATAAATA
>DAOVBT010000332.1 GCA_030670375.1 Candidatus Aminicenantota bacterium
AGAAATTCAACCCCGTCGGCCATCATGGATATCACGACACTGACGATGCTGGCCATGGAGCGGTGCAAAACGGCAAGGGAAGCGATCAAGCTGATGGGCTCTTTGGCCGAGAAGTACGGGTATGGATTTCATGATAGCGGCGAGATGCTGGCTGTGGCCGATCCGGAAGAGGTCTGGCTTTTCGAGATCATGCCGGCCGGCGCACTCTGGACCCCCAAAAGCGGGAAACCAGGGGCAGTCTGGTGTGCCCAAAGGATTCCCGACGACCATGTGAGCTTTTGCCCGAATGAGTCGCGCATCGGGGAGATCGACCTCGACAATAGGAATTATTTCATGGCATCTCCGAATGTCGTTTCCTACGCTATCGAGAATGAATTCTATGATCCCGAAAGCGGAGAACCTTTCAGTTGGAAAAAAGCCTATTCCCCAAGCCCGGGGAGTGCTGCCGGGACACAGGGGAGAAGGGGCAGGCTATGGCGTTTGTTCAGCCTTGTGGCCCCTTCTGAAAATTTCGATCCGGCGACCGATGGGATGGATCTGCCGTTTTCCGTGAAACCCGATAAAAAGCTTTCGGTCCAGGATGTCATGGATATCACACGCGACAAATACAAAGGCCTGCCGTTCGATCCGACTGAAGGAATAAAAGGCGGCCCGTTCGCCAACCCGAACTATTTCCGTGGATTCCAGGTTGATGATCAAAGATACTTGGGCCCAAGATGCATCAGTGTGCCGACCGTGGAATACACCACCATCACCCAGAGCCGAGGCTGGTTGCCCGATCCATTCGGCGGGATCAACTGGATCGCCTTCGGGGCCCAGGATACATCATGTTATATCCCTCTTTACTGCGGGATTGTCGAGATGCCCGAATCTTTCCGAAAGGGAGACCACTTCGTGTTCGACAGGGATTCGGCGCGATGGGCTTTTGATTATGTCGACTATCACACCCAGGTTGCCTACTCGTATGCGATCGAAGATGTCAAACGCGTTCAGGAGAAATGGGAAAGCAGCGCATTTCAGAAAATCCAGGTCATGGACAAGGCAGCTCTCGAGTTTCATGAGAAGGATCCTGCGGGCGCCGTCGCATTCATCACCGATTTCTGTGTCAACAATGCAAAATCTGTTGTGGATGCCTGGTGGAAATTGGGCGACGACCTTCTGGTCAAGTACAATCACTTCGGGATTTATAACACAGAAACGAGGCGGCCCGGGCGGATTCAAACTCCGGATTGGTGGAACAAGGCCGTTGTCGAACAGGACAATTTGGAACCTATTCCCCAACCCAAACCAAAGCCCAAAGTGAAAAGAGAAAAGAATAAAAAGAAATGAGGAGGTAAGGATGGATTTGAAAAAAACTCTGACGTTTATCGGCTTGCTTTTTTTGGCTCTGGCCGTTGTGAGCGCTTATGTATCGCAAGCCCCAGAGAGCGAACAGGAATGTTTGGATTGTTACGAGAGCTGGGAAGGATGCACATCGATCCTGGTCGGCAAAAAGGCGTCGACAGATGGTTCGACCTTAACCACACACACCTGCGACTGCGGTGTTTGTGACTGGACGTTCCGTTTTGTGCCGGCAGCCGATCACAAGGAAGGGGATGTGCGGAAGATCTACCACATCAATCAATACGTAACATGGCCGCCCGAACAGGGACTCAAATGGGAAAAATACAAGGACAACTACGCAGACCTGGATATTCCCCAAGTTCCCCAAACATACGCCTACATCCACGGGATGTTCGGATACATGAACGAAAATCAGGTGGCTTTGGGGGAATCGACGATCGGCTGCCAGAGAAAGATGAGGAACCCGACACCATCCGCGAAATTCGACATCACAATGCTGACACTGATCGCCATGGAAAGGGCTAAGACGGCGAGGGACGCCATCCAGATCATGGGGGACCTGGGGACAAAGTATGGTTACGGATTCAACGACGGTGGGGAAATGCTCGCTGTGTCCGACCCGAACGAGGTCTGGATTTTCGAGATCATGCCGGCCGGTCCTCTGTGGACGCCGGAGAGCGGAAAGCCTGGGGCAGTCTGGTGTGCCCAGCGCGTTCCTGACGACCACGTCAGTGTCACGCCGAATGAATCGCGGATCGGGGAGATAGCCCTCGACAACACAGACTATTTCTTGGGTTCATCCAATGCCATTTCCTTTGCCATCGACCAGGGCTTTTATGATCCTGAGAGTGGGAAACCTTTCAACTGGAAGAGAGCCTATTCTCCCAGCTCCGGAAGCGCGGAAAGCACCCAGGGACGGAGGGGCCGCCTGTGGCGTTTTTTCAACATCGTGGCTCCCTCTCAGAATCTTGGGCCGGATACCGAAGACATGGACCTTCCGTTCTCTGTGAAGCCTGACCAGAAGCTATCTGTCCAAGACGTCATGGCCATCACACGCGATAAATACAAAGGTGTCAAATTCGACCCGACAAAGGGAATCAAAGGAGGGCCCTTTGCCAATCCCAATATTTACAAAGGTTTCACGGTTGATAAAGCGCGTTACAATGCGCCGCGCTGCATCTGTGTGAACAATGTGGAATACACCACTGTTACACAGTGCAGGGGATGGCTGCCCAATCCCATAGGAGGGATTTTATGGTTGTCCTTCGGTGCTCAAGACACAGCCTGTTACATGCCTCTCTACTGTGGGATCACGGAAATCCCCAAGTCCTTCGAAGTGGGGGACCACTACGTTTTTAGCCGAGATTCCGCTCGTTGGGCATCGGATTACGTGGATTTCCACACGCAAGTCGTTTATTCCTACGCCATCCAGGATGTCCAGCAGGCCCAGGAAAAATGGGAGGGGAATGCTTTCCGGAGTATTCCGATTATAGATAAAGCGGCTTTGGAGCTTTATGAGAAGGACCCGTCCGATGCGAAGCAGTTCCTTACCGCCTTTTCCGTCAACAATGCCAATTGTGTTGTGGATGCCTGGTGGAAATTGGGGGATGACCTCCTTGTCAAGTACAATCACTTCAGGATTTATAACACCGAAACGAGGCGGCCCGGGCGGATTCAAACTCCGGATTGGTGGAACAAGGCCGTTGTCGAACAGGATAAACTCACACCTGTCTCTCCGCCGCCGCCACCCCCGAAGAAAAAAAAGCAGCTTTGAGCCGGCTGACATAGATTCGGCCCCAGGTGAAAGCGAAAATCCCACCGAGGGAGTTGCCCAAAACGATTCCCCACCAGAGGCCTGTGAGCTGAAAGTCGAGTATAACGGCAAAACAATAAGCCAACGGAACCGCCAAAAGGAGGGTCCGGATGAAGGTCAAAGCAAGAGAGTGAGAACCTTTTCCTGTCCCCTGGAACATGGCCGAGGAAAGCATCCCGGGTGAGACCGCCGGGAAAAAAATGCACATGATGCGCAGGAAGTTTATCAGATCGGCCCGGATCCGGACCGATTCCTGAGTGAAGGTGAAAAGCCAAGCGATTTGAGGAGCCAGGATAAAGGTGATGACAGCCATAACCAGCTCGATGACCACGCCG
>DAOVBT010000185.1 GCA_030670375.1 Candidatus Aminicenantota bacterium
TTGGATGCTGTGCCTTGGGCTCCCAATTGTATCGATTGCCAACAAAAAGCTGAGGAAGAGTCTGCTTGAGGTTTCCCCTCCAGAAAAAATTTGGTTCTTTTCTAAAGCTAGCCGAACTTGTCTTCTTTCCATCTGTGTGTAAATTATGTTCTCGTTTGCTCGAGTTCCCCGATGAGAGGATTATCTGCCGTTCATGTCTCCAGGGATTGAAACCCCGACGAACTTCCTTCTGTCTCTGCTGTGGAAAATTTTTCGATGATTCGGGAGAGCCTCATTTTTGCCGGAAGTGTGTTCTGCAGAGGCCTGTCTTTTCTGTGCATCGTTCATGTGGCCCGTATTCTGGGAGCTTAAAGAACACCATCATTCTGTTTAAATACCGTGGCTATCGTGTTCTCGACAAAGCGTTGGCCACATTTGTTCTCAAGACCTTGGGAAGAGAAGAGTCCTTGTGGTGGGGAGTGGATAACATTATTCCTGTCCCGCTCTTTCCCGAAAAACAAAAAAAAAGGGGCTTCAATCAGGCGTCAGAGCTTGCCAGGGAATTAGCCAGGCAAAAAGATATTGAGCTGATTGAAGGTCAGCTGATCAAAGTGAAAAGGACTCCTCCCCAGACATCCCTCGAGGCTTCAGAGCGGCGTAAGAATCTTAAAGGGGCTTTTGAAGTTGTCCATGATCAAGGGATCAAAGGAAAAACAGTTCTTCTTGTCGACGATGTTTATACGACGGGATCGACCCTCCAGGAGTGCAGTTTAGCGCTGATTAAAGCGGGTGCTTTGGAGGTCAGGGCTCTCACGATCGCTCAGGCCTGATCCCCACCTCCTTTTTGCCCCCGTTTCGAAAATCTGGATGAATTACGGCCTGGTTTAAGGTCGTAGAGATTTTTTCTGTCGGCCTTCAACAAGGAGTGTCAATTCTCCCCTCAAAGGCTTTTTTCCCAGGGCTCTCAGCAGTTCCGTTGGATTTCCTCGAATAAATTCTTCATATACCTTGGTCAATTCCCTTGCTATAACAACTCTCCTTTCACCCAAGGTTTCTTGGATGATTTTCAGGAAAACAGGTAATTTCCTTGAAGGAAGATAAAAAATCAGAGTTGCAGATTCATCTTCCAAAGATTTGAGTAGTTTTCGGGAAGCCTCTTTTTTTGGGGAAGGAAATCCAAAAAATAGAAACCTGTGGGTGGGCAATCCGGATGCCGATAGTGCAGTCGTTACGGCCGAGGGGCCCGGGATAGGAATAATCTCGATCCCTTGGGCCAACGCTTCTCTGATCAAAGGAAAACCCGGGTCAGCGATACCCGGAGTTCCTGCATCAGAAACCAAAGCCACATCCTTTCCCTGCTTGAGAAAAGCGATGATCTTGGGGATTCTTTTTTGTTCTTTGGGGTGGAAGTAGCTCAACAGCCTTTTTTTGATGTTGTATTTATTCAGGATTTTTATTGTCTGGCGGGTGTCCTCGCATGCGATAACAAAAACGTCCTCGAGTATTTTCAGAGCTCTGAGAGATATGTCATCAAGGTTGCCGATAGGCGTAGCAACGATGAATAATCTGCCGTTTGTTTTGTGGATTGGCTTCTCCCGGTTATCTGTCTCGATCATAGGGATACAGGAAGTCGTGGCCGACTGTTCGTGCAGATATTTTGGGTATAGGAGGCAAATGCCGTTTGAATTCCGAGCCTTTAATCAATCTGATGATCTTCTCCACATCCTGTTTGGGAAATCCTTCAGAGATCACCTCTTTTTTCGATTTTCTCAAATCGGCAAGCTGAAAAAGGATCTTATCGATTTTGGCATAGCTGAGACCGAGCTCGCCTTCGTCCGTCTGGCCTGTCCATAATCCTGCGGTTGGTTTTTTCTTGAGTATTTTTTCGGGTATCTTAAGGTGGCGGGCTAACTGTCGAATTTGGGTTTTGTACAGGTCCCCCAAAGGATTGATGGCACAGGCCATGTCTCCGTGGATCGTGCCGTATCCAAGCAGCAATTCCGTCTTGTTGCTGGTTCCAAGTATCAGGGCCTTTTCTCTTTCCGAAAAATCGTACAGGATGGACATCCTCTCCCTTGCCATCTTGTTCCCCTTCAGGATCCGATTGTCAGTCGGGTGTTTAGTGTAGTATGCATCCACCATCGGAGAGATATTTATGACACAGGGTTTTAGTTTCAATCGGCGGGCAATATCCATCGCATCCTGTACATCCCTGCCAAAAGTATCCTTATAGGGCATGATGAGGACAACAACATTTTTCGGACCGATAGCCCGAACGGCTAAATAGACACAGATGGTTGAGTCCAACCCCCCAGACAGGCCGAGAATTCCTTTTTTAAAATGAAATTTAGATAATTCTTCTTTGATGAACCGTGTGAGCAATTTTTCGGCAAAAGCGGGATTAATCTTCATATTTTGCCACAATCCTTTTGAAAGCTTCTAAAGTGATTTCAGGTTTTTCGTCTCGCCGGTATGGCCGGTATTTCCGAAATCGTCGAATCTCCTCCAGATCTATGTTTTTCACCAGGAAATCTTCGTCTACATACGGGGATTTGGCGACCAGTTGGCCTCCAGGATTGTAGATGAAAGAACCTCCGGCAAAGGATTTTCCGTCTTCGAATCCTACCCTGTTGCAGTAGATCACAAAGGACTGAAAAAAGCGGGAAACAGCCTCTCCCATCAGTTCCCACATCCGGGTTGAGGCATATCCTTCATCATCCGAAAATCCTCGTCCAGGGGCTGCGCTGATGGCGATGATAAGCTCTGAACCGCCCACAAAAAGGAGATAACTGGAGCTGATATGCAAAAAGTCATAACAGATAAGCATCCCGGCCTTTCCGAAGGGAGTCGGAAATGTATGGAAGTTTTTCCCTTGGCCGAAAAATTTTAATTCCTCGAACATCCCGTAAGTCGGCAAATAGATCTTCCGGTGGATATGGGCAATTTTCCCATGAGAGAAAAATGCGGCTGAATTCACATAGAGACCTTTTTCCTTTTCTTCCACAAATCCCACGACAAAAGATATCTCGCTGCTTAGGCCTTTTAGTTTTTTAAAAAGAGGATCGGTATGTGGATCGAGAGCGATCTCCTCCACCATGTCTTTGAGGGTATACCCTGTGAGACTTAGCTCAGGGAATACCAGGAGATCCACGTTTTTCTTTTTGGCTTTTTGGATATAATCGATATGCATGCGGAAATTGTGGTTCATATCTCCCAGCTTGGGGCTGATTTGGGCCAAGGCAATCTTCATAATGAAAAAATTATCACAATTTATCATGCTTTGCAATTTCCTTCTAATGGAATTCATGGTTTGTTCTTGAAAATTGCCGATAATCTATTATATAGTAGATTCCCTGTATTGGTTTTATCATGGAACATATCGGTCTCTACTTAAAGAAAGTTTATTTCCAGAAGACCAGGGGAAGACTGTCTTTCCATCACCAGAATTTCCAGAAGTATCTTTTTTTTCAAGATGGATTTCTTGTCTATGCCAAAACAAACCACCCTCTTGAATTGCTGGGCGAGGTGTTATTCAGGTTGGGCAAGCTTTCCAAGGAAGATTTTGACAGGATCGATCAGTATATCGAACCCAAGAAATCGATCGGTTCGGTTTTAATCGAGAATGGCCTTGTTACCAAAGAAAGTCTGCAGGAAGGATTAATCTACCAGATGAGAGAGATTGTTTTGAACATGTTTTCTGTGTTTGGTGCGGAGTTCCGATTCCAGGACAAGTCCGATTTTGATGAGCAGGTGTTCGATGCCAAATTGAAGGTTCCTGTCCTGATCGAAGAAGGCATAAGGGGAATGAAACACAATCCTGACCTCGAAGCTTTTTTGGCCCAAAAGACTCCCGCTCCCAAATCCATCGATTTTTATCTGCGTCTGAATGAGGAAGAAAGAAGATTGTACGATTTGATCAAAGGAGAAACCACGTCGGAAGAATTGTTGGCCTCCTCGAACTCAAATCCCCAATTTTTTTGGAAAAGCCTGTATCTGCTGTACTGTCTGGACTTGGTCGATTTTAAAGATAGAAAAGTGAAAAAAGCCCCTTCTCCAGAAAAAAAAGAGGAGTCAGAACCTGAGGTGACAGAAAAAGAAAAATTAGCTGAGGTATTCGAATTTCATAAGAACTTGGAGAACCTCGATTATTACCAGATCCTGGATGTGGCCGACGGTGCTCCCCAGGAGGATATCAAAAAGAGTTATTTTCGGTTAGCGAGAAAGTTTCATCCCGACCTTTTTAGCCGAGAGTTGCCTTCGGAATCAACCCAGAAAATCGATGAGGTGTTTGACCAGATAACCAAGGCCTACCACACTCTCAGCGATGAAAAAAGGAAGGGTGAATATAACAAAGAATTAAGCGCTCCTCCCGGTGATGACAGGAAAAATCTAGCCAAGGAAGCGGAGAAAAGGTTTCGTCAGGGAAAAACCCTGTTCAACCAAGCAAGATACGAGGAAGCCCTCGTTTTCCTAGAGCAATCCGTCAGGCTCTCGCGGGATAAGGCGAAGTATTTCGTGTTGCTGGCCATGACCCAAACGAAGCTTCAGATCTACCGGCAGGAAGCGGAAAAAAACTTCATCCGAGCCACGAAATTGGAGCCGTGGAATGCAGAAGCTTTTGTCGGATTGGGAGTTCTGTATAAAAAAGAAGGCCTGCATATCAAAGCAAACAAACAGTTTGAGAGAGCGTTGCAGATAGATCCTGATCACAAGATTGCTATGAAGGAATTGTGGGGAGAGAAAAAAACTCGAGGGAAAATCAGCATCAAGGATATGAACTTAAAAGATCTGTTTAAGATAGATGTATTCGGCAAAAAAAAAAAATAGCCTGAATAATCCAGGTTGTTCTCTTCCATATTGTGTGGGCATTACTTTCAAGGTGTTTCTTTGCCATCAGGAATGTCCTCCGCTCTAGTGAGGATCTTTAACGCCATTCCCTCGTCGCTCTTCTCGGCGACTCTGAACTGCGCTCGTTAACACCCAATCTCTTCCACTCTAGCTTCTGTTCCCGTGATTGCCCGCATCTATGATCCTTTAGCAAAGTCGTGCTCAATACAACATCGCCGACAATATGGGGATATCCCCATATTGTTACCCTCGAAGAACGACTCGTGAAGGCTAGATCCTCAATGTCGC
>DAOVBT010000362.1 GCA_030670375.1 Candidatus Aminicenantota bacterium
GTCTCCGGATGACGATGAAAATCGCGGCGCCAGGCGATCAGCCGGCTTGTTAAATCCTCGGTTTCTTTTTTTAACTCATCGAGCATGCCTGTCCTCCGATTCAAGTTTTTTCGCATCTGTTGTTTTTGTACGAAGACTAACCAACAATGTCACGATGCTGTTTATGGCCAATCCCACAAATCCCGCATTCATTCCGAGGAATGGGTCACGACCGCTGACAATAAGCACAACCACAACAGCGATCCCCACGACTAATCCGCTGAAAACCCCTGTTTTTGTGACACGCCTCCAAAAAAGCCCCAGGACGACTCCCGGAAAAAACTGGCAAACGCCGTCATACCCGAAGATCAACAGATTGACCAGTTCCTCCGGAAAGGCTATCGCAAAAACCAGCGCTATGGTCGTTATGACAAGAACCAGAAACCGGGAAAGCCTCATCACGGTCTCCTCGCTGGCTTTCGGATTAAACCCTGCCTTGTACACATTTTTTGCGAGCAGCGTTGAAGCAAACAACACGAGGATCGAGGCGGGAACCATGGCCGTCACAGCCCCGGCTGCCCCAACAAACCCCATGAACCAGGAAGGATATGTTTTATTGACCAATTCCAGGAAGGCCATGTCTCCGTTTGCCAAACCGGGGATAACCAGGAGGGCGGTGAATCCGACCATAAAGATGAGCAGGATCGGGATTTGGTAGATGGGCATGATGATGGCATTTCTCTTTATGATGTTGGCGCTTTTGGCAGAAAAGACCGAGCCGAACACATGGGGCCACATGTAAAATCCCAATCCGGTCAGGAGGAGGGTGGACATCACCCAAATAACACCCATATGGGATGTTGCCCCTGGAAGAACGAGGTATTGCGGTTTCTGCTCGATCAGCGTGCGGAACATATTGCCGAATCCTCCAAAATAGATCATCGGCACACCGATCCCGACCACAAGTACTGCCACGATCATCATGATGTCCTTGACGATGGACACCCAGGCAGTTCCCCGGATTCCGCTGGTATAGACAAAGACACAGGTCAACACAAAAGAAATGGCGATGGCCAAACGGGAGGGAATGGCCTGGTTGCTGGCCACTTCCACGATCAAGCCCAATCCCGTTAGCTGAAGCTGAAGATAGGGAATGATGGAAAAAACGCCGATAAGGGCCACTAAGATCCCGAGAGCACGGCTGTTATACCGATTGACGAAATAATCCGGCTGGGTGTGCAGGCCATGTTTTTTCCCCACTTTCCACAGGGCCGGGAGGATAAAAAAAGACAGGGTGTAGGCCAAAGCACCATAGGCCAGGATGTAGAAGGTAGGCGCTCCTTTGGAGTAAGCCCAACCGCTGGCCCCGAGAAAGGTGAATGTCGTGTAGATTTCCCCTGCCATCAACAGCCATATGATAACGATCCCGAACTGTCGACCTCCCACCGTCCAGTTCTCCAGATTCATCTTGACACGTCGGCCCGCATAAATGCCCAACAGGGCAGAGAACAGAATGGTGCCCAGAATGATGAATAACGCCGCGTTCACTTATCTTCCTCTTCTTCTGGCGGGTTGTACTTTTTCTCGAGTTTATAGGCCAAGGCAAGGATGACAGGTGTAAGCACCACCCAAGCCAATAACCAGAACAACAAAAACGGCAACCCCAGGATGATCGGTTCGATCCGGTTGACCAATGGAAGGGCAAAAACCATGGTGATAAACGGGATGGCTCCGAGGATCAGAGCGATTCTCGTCCCTTTTTTCATCCTAATCTCCTTAAGGCCTGTCATTATATCAAAATAAACAAGAATTTTGCATACGGGAAAACCAGTGTATAATAGGAATTCTTAATCAGAGAAAAGCGAAAAATATTATCATGAAACAGGTCATCGCCCTAAGAGGCGTTCGGGTCCACAACTTGAAAAACATCGACCTGGATATTCCCCTGGATAAATTGATCATCGTCACCGGGGTATCCGGGTCGGGAAAGTCCTCTTTGGCTTTCGACACCCTTTACGCCGAGGGACAGCGACGGTATATCGAGTCCCTGTCCTCCTATGCCCGCCAATTTCTGGAGAGGATGGAAAAACCGGAGGCAGAACGCATTGAAGGCATTCCTCCCGCGATAGCCATCCAACAAAAAGCCGTCACCAAAAATCCTCGCTCTACCGTGGCCACCGTGACGGAAATATATGATTTTTTGCGGGTCCTTTTTGCCCGGATTGGGGTGGTTCACTGCCACAAATGTGACCAACCTGTCCGGAGAGACACGATCGACGCCATCGTGGAAAAACTCCACACCCTCCCTCTCCAAACAAAAATCTGGATATCCTTTCCCTGGCCCCGAAACAAAGGACTGTCGGACTTGAAGAAAGACGGGTATCACCGGATCATTCACCAGGGCGAAATTTTTCCACTGGATAAAGCCAAAGGCAAAAAGAACCAAACATTGGATGTCCTGGTGGACCGGCTGACCCTGGATGAAGAGGAACGGGATAGGCTTGTCGACTCTCTGGAAATCGGGATGAAAAAGGGTGACGGCAAGGTCAAAGTCCAAACAGAAGAGGGTGAAACCTTCCTGTTCTCTGCAAAACTCGAGTGCAAAAAATGCCAGATTCTGTACGAAGATCCCTTTCCCAATCTCTTCTCCTTCAACAGCCCTCAGGGAGCCTGTCCCAAATGCCACGGGTTCGGGGACCTGGCGGTTCTGGACGAGGACAAAGTCATTCCCGATAAGAACAAATCGCTCGAAGAAGGAGCTGTCGAGCCCTGGACCAAGCCTGTATCCCGCAGGAGGATGAGAAGGTTGATTGCGGAGGCCCAGAAACACAATATCCCTACGAATGTCCCGTTCAAGGATCTGAAAAAGGAATGGCAGACATTGATTATCGAAGGCTGTTCCGGGTTTCATGGGGTCCAGGACTTTTTCGACCGACTCCAACGGAAAAAATACAAGGTGCAGGTGCGGGTTTTTATCAGCCGCTACAGAAAATATGTTCCCTGCCCGGGCTGCCATCAGATGCGGCTCAATCCGCAGGCCTTGAGTGTCAAGATTTCAGGACTTCATATCGGTGAAGTTGTCCATAAAACAGTCCGGTATGCCTCCGATTTTTTCCAGGATCTGCCGCTTTCTCCTTTCCAAAAACAGGTGGCGGAAAAACTGATCGTAGAGATCCAAAACAGGCTGAAGTTTCTGCTAGAGGTCGGACTGGATTACATCACATTGGACAGGATGACATTTACCCTGAGCGGCGGCGAAGCCCAGCGGATCAACC
>DAOVBT010000200.1 GCA_030670375.1 Candidatus Aminicenantota bacterium
TCCTCCCACATCGGGGGACGAGAGGAATGTCCTTCGGAACTTTTTCTCCCTCGCTAGGCGATCAAGAGACGAGCCTGCGTCGGTAATGGCTGCGAAAAAACGACCGGGTTTGTCATAATTCTTGATTGCCCGATCCCAGAAATACCGGAACAGGGATAGCGTTTCGAGCGTGGTTCCGGATTTGCTCGAGACTAAAACCAGGGTATGCGCGAGATCCAGCTTATTCTCTACGGCGAGGATGGTTGCCGGATGGGTGCTGTCAAGGACAATAAGCTCCGGACAGCCAGGAGCGTTGCCAAAGGTCTTCTGGAAAACCGCTGGAGCCAAACTCGATCCCCCCATTCCAAGAAGAAGAACGTGAGAAAACCCCTCTTCCTTGATCTGATGGGCAAACGAGAGGATATCATCAGATTTACCCTGCATCCTCTCAGGCAGGGCAAGCCATCCCAATCGGTCGGTTATCTCAGGCAGCGGCTCAGGATGCCAGAGAGCAGGATCTTTTGCCCAAATCCTGCGGGCAAAGTGTTGCGCCTCCCATCGATCCAGCCTTTGGTCCACCTGATGTTGAAACTCCCCGAGGTTAAGCGACAGATGGTTTTTCATGCTTTTTTTCAGGCCGGCAATCCTGTGTCCTGAATCAACCTGTACAAGAGATTTATTCTTTGCTGCAAGTTGTCTGATTTAACGAGATAGGATCCGGAGACGAACAAGTTTGCTCCAGCCTCATCGACTATTGCGATGGTTTCCGGCTTGATACCTCCATCCACTTCGATATCCAGCTCAGGCCTTGTTTGTCTCAGTTTTGTGATTTTTAGCATGATCTGTGGAAGAAAGGGACTTCCATAAAATCCGGGATTTACGGTCATGATCAAAACTTGGTCGAGGTCATCGAGATATTCGGCAATCTGCTGGATTTCCGTTTCAGGATTCAAGGCCAAGGCAGCCTTTTTACCGATATCCTTTATCATTTTGATGGTGTTTGGAGAGGTGGCTGCGGACTCGAAATGGGCTATGATGGTGTCCACCCTTTTACCAAAAGATTCTATCCATTTGTCTGGATCGCTCACCATCAAATGGGCTTCATATGTGTACTTTTCTTGGGGCAATCGGAAGTCGAAATCCAACGAGTGATTCGGGACAAAATCCCCATCCATGATATCCAATTGGACCAGATCGGCATTACCGGAAATCTTTTCGAGGATTCCCTCCAATTCCTCCTGACTTTTAGCGATGATGGCAGGAACGATAATTTTTTTCATGTTTTCCTCACAAAACAGGTTTAACTGGGAACTTATGCTTGGCTTTCTACCAGCTCGAGGTATTTTTTTCCTTCCTTGAAGGGATTCAAAGATTTTGTGATTTTGAGTTTGGTAGTTTTTTCTGAAAGGTCGATAACTTTGTTGTTTTTTTTGGAGTAAATGACTTCGACTACGGGACTGAAGATGTCCTTCTCGTTTGTTTTTCTGACTATGGCGATTCTCCTGTTGGAGAGAGATACGATCGTCCCTATCGGCCAGACGCCCAGCACGCGGAAAAAGGACTCTAGGAGTTCTGGTTCGAAAGATGTCCCCTTGCCGTCCATCATGATGTTATAGATCTTTTTTGGAGGGAAATCTTTTTTATACGATCTTCTTTGTGCGAGGGCATCATAAACGTCACACATAGAGACAAGCATCGAAACCGTATGAGGTTTGCGAGGATAGGCAGGGCGGGGATAACCCTTCATGTCATGCCTGAGGTGGTGTTCATACGCCACGACGGCAGGAAGTTTGCCCACCGCATGCGTGTATTTCACCAAAATTGCTGCTCCCTGGGTGGTGTGGTGTTTCATTTTGTAGAATTCATCTTCGTCCAGTTTGGTTGACTTTTTCAAGATTCTTCGGGAGATGGCGAGTTTGCCGATATCGTGGAAAAGCCCGGCGATCCCGAGGTCCAGAACATCCTCTTGGGAATAGCCCAGCTTTGATGACACGAACATGCAGATGATGGATACGTTCAACAGGTGGAGGAAGGTGGTCAGGTCTTTTTTCTTTATGGACACTAAATCAACAAGCTCTTGGCGCCTTCCCAAGTAATCTTCCATATAATTGAGCACGTTAAATTTGAGCTCCAAGTAGTCTACATCTTCTTCGTTGAGCACGTTTTCGATAATCTGAGAAACATTCCGGACCGTTTTGTTTTTCCGTTTCTTTTTTGTCATAGACGCATCCTCGGCTACTGCCTGTTGCGTGGCAAGGGCTCTGATTTTTCCAGCACGGATGTTTCTGACCCCAAGAGCCGTAAGATATTCATGGGCATCTGCCACCCCCTTTTTTTCCCTGTCGATCAAAAACAAGACAAAGCTGGACAGTTCTTCTTCAGTAAGATCAGGCAGAAAAACAACTCGCTCGATATTCTTTTCCTGAAGGTACAGGACGAGGGCATTCAGTTTCTGGCTTAAAGAAAAAAATATTTCCCCTTCCCAGGCCAGCTCGTCTTCGACGATCCCGATGACGAGTTCTTTTTTCCGGGGCAGGACTTCGTGGAGAGCTTTGAAGGCTCGGATGATAAATTCCTGAAAGCTCGGGTGGTCTTTGGAATAAATCTTTCCTGCCTGGATGGCAGAACTCAAGTTGAGAAGTGCGGTTTTAATCTTTTCGATCATCGAGTTTCTCCAAGACTATTTTGGCTTCTTTGCGGACCTTTCTATTCCAGAGGTCTTTTTTTTGGCTCAAAGCGAGAATGTGGTCACGGGCCTCCTCGATAGAGGCTTCTCCCACCAATTGGATGCGCTTTCTGAGGATTTTATTTTTGAGTCCAAACGGAGAAGGGATGGAGAATAGTGTATCCAGGGCTTTTTTCCTTGTCTCCTGGTTTTTCACAAGGGTTATCAAGGCTTCTTTTTTATGCGCAAGACTCCCTTTTTGCAGAATCGGCATCAGAAATTCTTTATCCTGGGTAGAGAGCTGCTGCATCGCCCTTAAAACTTTGGTTTTCACGAAATTGTTCCCTAGAGGATAGATGGCCTTTAAAACCTCCAAGGAAAAGGGAGAATCTATCAGCTTGACGTTTTCTGTCATTCGATCAAGGAATCGGTTGTCCGAAGATTTTTCTTCAAGAGTGATCAAAAAATACAGCAAACTGTCGGAAAAAAACTTGAAAAAAAACTGAAGGATAAAAGGAGTTATTTTATTCTCTGAGAAGACTCTCTGGAGATAGTCATTCACACCCAGGGCACTCTGTTCCATACTCTCCATGAAAAAATCGAAGAAGGGAGATGACTGTCCCCTCAGCACGGCTTTTTCCACATAATCGGTTATCAACTTGTTCGTCTTGATGGCAATAGTCTCGGAGGAAAAACCGCCGTTCTCCTGTTTCAAAGTTGTTGCCAAATTTTTGAGAAACTCAAAATCTCCGGTCTCTCTGATTTCGTCCCACTCCTCCAGGATGTGTGTCAAAAGGGTTTTTTTCATCTCCACATCTGCCTCTGCAACAAAAAGATTGAGGAGGGCATACCGAAAGTTTTTTGTCAGGTGAGGCCGGTCGAGCTGCAATTCCTGTTTGATGTCGATGTCTCGGAGAAGGGAAGAAAGAGTTTCCCTATAGATTGCCGACACATACGGGCTTGACGTTCCGGAGAGGAGTTCTTTGATTTTGTTTCTCAGTTCTTTCGAGGCGGAGAGGGCCTCATCTTTCTGCGCTTCCTCCTTGAGTTTTAAAGCGATTCGGTCTTGTTTGTCTTTTTCCGTCAGCTTGGAAAAGATGCTGAAACTCAGGGCATCGAAGCTGGCATCTGTGGCGATTTCCTCCCAAAGAGCCGAGGCAAAATCTTCTTCGCCGATGTCGGCGAAAATGACCTGGAGCTTTCCCATTTTGGATTCGTGAGCCAATTTTTTGTTTTTTACGAAAGCCTTGACCAAAACCTTGGCGCAGGAATGAAATCGGTCTTCCTGCGCTTTTTTCATGTACCCCATGAGCTTGTTGACGTTCAAGTTGAGCTCTTCATTTTCGGCAAAATCTTCGGGATCTAGCTGACCGGCAATTTTTTCGAAGCTCTCAGCCACTTGATCCATTTGTTGGGTGTCCTGCTTTACGATGGCTTCATCCAGAAGATAGGTCCAGACATCTTTCACTTCTTCCCCTTCCCCTTTGAGGAGTTGGGAGTAGTCCAGTTCCTCGACAGAAAGGTGGAATATTTTTTCCTGTTTCAAGATATTCTGGAGCCCTCCCTCTTTGTAGATCTCTTTAGGTGGGAGGTGAAAATTGGCTATGAAGGAGGTCAATTCTTGAATGTCCAAGCCTTTCTTGATTTCCAGGTTTTTCACTTTCCGGAAGTGAAATATTCTGGCAAGCTCTCTGAAAGCCTTGTCCTCTTCCCAGTATTTGTTGTCAAAAAACACCGCGTTCGGGGTGAATCCGATCTTTACGGGAGCGACGATGTCTAAAAGGTTGTCGATTTTTTTCTTGAGATCTTCCACCGATTTTGTGAAAGCAGGGTGTTCTTTATGATAAAAAGAGGCATTTTTGAGGGAAACTTTTAATGCGCCAAACAGAGATCTTAAGGAGTCTTCTGTACTCAATTAGCCTCCCCACTCGTGCTGAAGTTTTTTCATCCGATTTTTACTTCCTTCTTCACCCATAAATTAATCCACTCTTGTTGTTATGTCAACAGCGTCTTGTCCGGAATTGCGATTCAGACACTAGAGCAGCACACAGCTACTCTAGTGCTTGATTTAAACAGGAATGTGCTTCCTGATATACAAGTGGAGAGAGATTTTCCTCAGCCTCACAGGATGGGCCATATTGATGACAAGTAGAATGTTTTAAAAAAATTTTTGGTGTGGGTTTAAGACAACTCCCTGGCCGTTTGATATTACGATCTACAGGGATTTTAAGGATTTCCGGTATGAACTGCTGAAAAGGAGCTCACTTGTGTCTGAATCGCAGTGTGGATCGAACGCCCTTTTTTTTCAAGACGTTGTGC
>DAOVBT010000276.1 GCA_030670375.1 Candidatus Aminicenantota bacterium
AATTCCTGCTTCTCAGGGATAAACTCGGCCTGAGAAGGTACAGAAAGCAGAAAAAGAGGGATGAGGAAGAAAGAAGGATTTTGATCGATCTGGGGCTAAAAAAAATCCAGGCAAGGGAAGAAAAAGATTTTATCCTGATAGAAAGAAAAAGAAGAAGGCTTAACGTCTAGTATTTTCCCTTCGATCATGTATGTCACGGTTTTGATTCCAAAGATTTGACTCTTTCCTCGTGAGTTGATATCCTTTTGCCAGCCGTGAGGGGAAAACAGTGACCACAAAATGCCCGAAATGTCAGACGGACAATCCAATAGATAGCAAGTTCTGCAAGGAATGTGCGACGGCTCTTCCTCCTGCCGAGGAAATAGCTGTCTCCCTAACCAAGACCATCGAAGCTCCGGCAGAAGAGCTGTCCACAGGATCTATCTTTGCAGGAAGATATCAGATTATCGAGGAGCTCGGCAGAGGAGGGATGGGAAAAGTCTACAGGGTGTTGGATAAAAAACTTAACGAAGAAATCGCCCTGAAACTTATCAAGCCGGAGATAGCTACGGATAAAAAGGCATTGGAGCGTTTCAGTAACGAGTTGAAGATTGCGCGGAAGATCGTTCACAAAAATGTGGGACGAATGTATGAGCTGTTGGAACAAGAGGGGACGCATTTCATCACGATGGAGTATGTTCCCGGCGAAGACTTCAAGAGTTTTATCCGGAGGTCAGGCAGGATAGATATCCCCAAGGCCTTATTCCTTGCCAAGCAGGTGAGTGAAGGATTGGCCGAGGCGCACGATCTGGGAGTTGTCCATCGCGACCTCAAGCCATCCAACATCATGATCGACAAGGAAGGCAATGCCCGGATCATGGACTTCGGCATCGCCCGGTTCATCAAAGCAAAGGGCATAACCGGCTCCGGAGTCATGATAGGGACTCCTGAGTACATGTCACCCGAGCAGGCAGAGGCCAAAGAGGTCGACCACCGATCCGACATCTATTCCTTCGGAGCCATCCTGTTCGAAATGGTGACAGGTCAGCTTCCGTTTGAAGGCGATAGCCCACTGAGCATCGCCATGAAACACAAGGGAGAAATCCCTAAGAATCCCAGAGAACTCAATCTACAGATCCCTGAAGACTTGAGCCTTCTCATCCTCAAATGTATGGAAAAGGATAAAGGTGATAGATATCAAACAGCCGAAGAAATCTGTGCAGAGCTGAACAACATTGAAAAAGGCATCCCGACAACAACAAAAGAAACAACCCCGAAAAAACCTCTCACATCGAGGGAAATAACCGTCTCCCTCAGCATGAAAAAAATCTTTATGCCGGCCTTGATCGTTATTGCAATAGCGCTTGTTGGGCTTTTTCTGTGGCACCCCTGGTCAAAAGAAAAAATTACTCCTGTCCCAACCGACCGACCCTCCCTCGCCATCCTCTATTTCGAGAACAACACGGGCGATGAAAATTTAAACCACTGGCGAAGCGGCCTTTGTGACTTACTAATTACCGATTTAGGCCAGTCGAAATATGTTCATGTCATTAGCGGAGAGCGAATTTACGGCATACTCGAAAAACTCGGTCTGCTCGAAAAAGAAAAATATTCTTCTGATGATTTAAAAAGAGTGGCTTCACAGTTAGGCGTGAGCCATATTCTGCGAGGCAGCTACCTTACAGCCGGAGATAAATTCAGCGTCAATCTTTCCATCTTGAGGGCAGATTCGAGTGAAGTCGTCAGCCGTTTTAGAGAAGAAGGGACTGAAGAGGAAATTATTTCTACTTTAATCGATAAAATAACACGCGAAGTGAAATCCGCTCTTGACTTCACGGCCGAGCAAATCGCAGCCGATATCGATAAAAAAGTTGGCCAAATCACCACTCCTTCCCAACAAGCCCTCAAGTATTACCTGGAAGGATGGAAAAACCACCTATCAGGATTTATAGGAAAGCCACACAAAACCATAGAATTCATGGAGAAAGCCATCTTACTCGACCCGGAATTTGCCATGGCCTACAGAACCATGGCCTGGGCTAATTTAAATATGTTTAATCTGGAGCAGTTTAAACAACACATGCGAAAAGCCTTCGATCTCACATTGGAGCAGAGAGATCGCATTTCCGAGAGGGAGTTTTACCTGATCCAGGGAGATTTTTTTGGGATGGCGAGACAGACCTGGAGAAAATCCATCGAGGCCTATGAAAGACTGCTCGATTTATATCCCGAGGATTTTCTCGGTCGATTCAACCTCGGACAAAAATATTTTGCCCTCGAGCAGTGGGATAAGGCTATCGAATGTTTCGAATTCCTGACCAAATACAAGGATAATGGCTGGTCATACGGGATGCTTTCCTGGATCTATAACCTGCTGGGATCCTACGATAAACAATGGAATTTAATCGAGAATTGGAAAAAAAACATCCCTGATGATGCGGAGATACATGGTGCGAAATCAAATTATTATCGTAGTCTAAGGGAATTAGACAAAGCGCTCGCAGCAATAGATAAAGCCATTGCTGCCGATCCAAATGATTTTCGATTCATCTTAGGCAAAGGTTTTATCTATTTTGTGAAAGGTGACCTACCCAAAGCCCGGGAAGAATTTTTAAAACTGCAAAAGCCGGAATCAGGATTGTTTCAAGGACTTTCTGTTATCGTTCTTTTAGACCTTTATTGCCTGCAAGGTCAATTCAAAACTGCGATCCAAATGGCAGAGTTTTTGCTTGAATTTGTAAAAGAAAGGGATCAAGAAGCATTCGAAGCGATCTTTCACACGCGGTTTGCAAAATTGCACATGGAATCCGGCAATATGGAGGCAGCGCTGAGAGAGTGTGAGACTGCTTTGGAGACAATTGATAAAGTTGTGGAAACGCAAACAGCAGTGCTTAGACCTGAACTTCCTGACAAGATGAAAACCATATACTTCAAAGGTCTTATAAAGGCTGAGATGAGGCTTATCGAAGAGACCCTGGAGACCGCAGAAAGACTCAAGGGATTGATCGAGGAAGATTTGAATCAAAAGCTCATTCGGTTCTATTTGCACCTTTTGGGGAGGATCGAGCTCGAAAAAGAGAATTATCCGGCGGCCATCAAGTATTTTGAGGAAGCATTATCTTACATCCCCCCTGGAGGAGTGGAAATTGCAGGATACGGCAGATTCACCGATTCACTGGCTTTGGCTTTTTTCAAATCAGGAGAACTGGAAAAAGCCCGCGTAGTGTACGAAAAAATTGCATCCCTCATGGGGGTGATGGATTCGAGTGTGCTTTATCCAAAGACTTTTTTCATGCTCGGGAAGGTCTATGAAGGGCTTGGGGATAGGGAGAAGGCCATCGCTAATTACCAGAAATTCCTCGACCTCTGGAAGGATGCCGATCCCGGCCTCCCCGAACCCGCCGACGCCAAAAACTGCTTGGCCGCTCTTTCCGGATCTCAACACTGATTTTTTCGTTGACAGACATAATAATTACACATATAATATTTATGTATAAAAATAACATATATTGGGGAAATTCCTATGCATAAAACAACAGTCGAAATCGATGAAAAGCTCTTATCACAGGCTATGGAAATATCCGGAGCCAAAACAAAAAAGAAGGCCATTGAAATCGGCCTCAAAGAACTCATAAAATCCATGAACCGAGACCAATTAAAAAAAGAATTGGGTACCTATGATATCGACCTCTCTTCCGAAGAATTGGAAAAGATGAGAAAGGATGAATAATCTGTTTCTTATCGATACCTCGGTCTGGATACTGGCTTTGAGGAAAAAGTTCGATCCGAAGATAAAATCATATGTCGAAAAACTGCTCGATGAGGACAGAATTGTCATAAATCCGATCATAAAGATTGAACTCCTTTCAGGAACAAAAACACAAAAAGAGTTCTCGAAACTGAAAATGAGGCTCGATGCTCTTCCGGAAATTGCGATGGACCAGAAAATTTGGGAAGAAACACAAAAAATTGCATTTAAATTGAGAAAGAAAGGACTGAGCCTTCCTCTTGTCGACACAATCATTGTCTCCTGTGCCAAATCCTCGGATTGTACTCTTGTCCATATGG
>DAOVBT010000117.1 GCA_030670375.1 Candidatus Aminicenantota bacterium
TTACCCATTTTTCGCATTTTTTTCATATGAAAGCATCTCCCCAGATTATACTACGAAACAACAGAAATTGAGATTATCACGGGAAAAAAGATGTACTTACAAAATGGCTTTTCTCTGTGTGTTTTCAGAAGAGAGAAGATGGGCTATGGCCTTATTCAAGGCATCCAAATCAAGAGGTTTGACGAAAATGTGGCCGACATCGAGCCGGGACAGTATCTCGGGATCCAAGAGGTCTGGGAATGCTGAAATCAAAATGACCTCCCCCTTATAGCCTGTTTTCCGAAATTTTGCGATCATGTCCAGTCCATTCAAGTGGGGCAACTTCAAATCAGCGATGATAAGGTCAATATCTGTGCCTTCGAAACGCCGCAGCGCTTCTTCTGCATTTTTGGCTAGATAAACGAGATAATGGGAATTGAGGATTAAAAAAAAGGTTTTTCTAATCGACTCATCGTCATCGACAATCACAACTTTCTTTTTCATCTTCGATCTCTCCTGTCCATGCTCACAAAAGAAACACCAAGAATATGCAGTTTTTATACCACCTTTGGGATCGAACATTTTCCAGGGGAAAATCAGGGGAATCGGCTCCGATCGGGAGAATCAAGACAAAGAAAGTTTACAGAGGGTAAAGGGTATTTACAGCCTAAAGTTCCAGGCCATACTCCTTGATTTTTTTGTCTAGGGTGGGACGGCTTATCTGCAGAATTTTGCTGGCCTGTGTTTTGTTTCCGCCCGTCGTATGCAGAACATGCTGGATGTAATCCTTTTCCACTTCTTTCATCGCAACGAGTTCTCTGGGGACGATTTTTTCCTTTCCGCCCTCGATCGGCAGATTGTGCTCCTGGATGACATCTCCTTTAGCCAGAATGACGGCCCGTGTCAACGCATTCTCCAGCTCCCTGACGTTTCCCGGCCAAGGAAGGCTTTTCAGCAATTTCATCACTGGAGGAGGAACTTTCCCGACATTTTTGCGCAGCTGCCAGTTGATCTTCTCGAGCAAATAGGCCACAAGTTCGGGAATATCCTCATTCCTCTCCCGGAGTGCCGGCAAGGCTATCTCGACAACTTTCAGGCGGTAATACAGATCATCACGAAATTTTCCATTCTCCACACGAAGCTCTAAATCTTTGTTCGTTGCGGCAATGATTCTGGCTTCGGTCTTCAAAACCCGTTCCCCACCCACTTTCATGAAATCGCGGGTTTCGATGACACGCAGAAGTTTAGACTGCAAATTCTTGGAGATATCCCCGATCTCATCGAGAAAAAGCGTGCCCTTCCCGGCAATCTCGAATTTGCCCTTTGTCTCGTAAACGGCATCCGTAAATGCTCCTTTGACGTGTCCAAAAAGTTCGCTTTCGAGCAATGTGTCCGAGATGGCAGAGCAGTTGATAACGATGAACGGCTCATGACTGTAAGGGCTGTTATAGTGTATAGCCTTGGCCACAAGTTCCTTTCCCGTGCCGCTCTCCCCACGGATCAAGATGTTCGTCCGGGTATCGGCCACAGATCCGATCAATTTGAAGACTTCCCTCATCTGGGAGGAGCGCCCGATGATGTTGTCGATGGTGTACTCTTTCTGTTTCTCCTCGACCAAATAGGTCAATTTGTCCTCAAGGCTCTGCATCTGGAAGGCCTTCTCAACCGTCAAATCCAGCTCCACAAAATCCAGCGGCTTGACCAGGTACTCATAGGCGCCGGATTTGATGGCTTCTACCGTTGTTTTCATGTCATCGTAAGCGGTCATGATCACAACACAGGCGTTTTTATTCCTTATCTTTATCTTGCGCAATGCTTCCAATCCATCTATGTCTGGAAGACGGATATCCAGAAAGACCAAATCCGGCAAACACTCCGCGTATTTGGCAAGGCCTTGTTCTCCCTCTTCAGCCAAATGCACTTCGAAATTTCGGCTCGAAAGATGGGAAGAGAGCGTCTTCCTGATCAACGGATCATCATCGATGATTAGTATGGATTTCATTTTTCCTCTTCACAGGGAATAAGGATATCAAAACATGCGCCTGATCCCTCGTTTTCTACGTCATGAATGGATCCTTTATGCTGCACGATTATCTTCCTGGCATTGGCCAGACCCAATCCTATTCCCGTGGATTTTGTCGTATAAAAAGGCTCAAAAATATTCTCTTTGTTTTTTTTCGGAATCCCAGGACCGTTATCAGATATCCTTATCCTTACCTTTTGTCCTCTCCGTCCCTTTAAAAGGGAAAGGGCAATGGTTATTTTGCCCCCTTTATCCACGGCTTCGCAAGCATTGTGGAGAATATTGAGAAGAACCTGCCGAATTTTATCCCCGTCAACCAAAACCTGCGGCAATCTTTCTTGGACCTCTTTGGCTAGTTCAACATCCTTCAATTTCAGGGTATTCCTGATCATTTTGATGGATTCATCGACGATCTGCTCCACAGAAAAAAAGTTCAGCTGAAGCTCTGAAACACGCGTAAAATTCAACAATTCTTTGATGAAATTTTCGATATGGCCGATACCTTCCTGGGAGATATCCAAATGTTCTTTATCGATATCATCCAGATCTTCACTCTCCATCACCTTCTGGATGTTGAGTTTGACAGAGGTGAGAGGATTCCTGATCTCATGAGCGATGCTTGCAGAGATCCTTCCGATAGAAGCCAGTTTCTCAGCCTGGATGAGCCTTCTGTTGGCCGCCTCCATCCTTTTTCTTGTCAATTGAAGCTGCTGACTCATCTCGTTGAAACTCTGAGCCAGCTCCCCGATTTCATCCTGTGTATCGATATCGATCGCCTGGGAAAAATCACCTTTGGATATCTTCACCGTTCCATCGACAAGCTTATCCAAGGGTTTGGTGATCCTCCGGGCCATAAGGGCTGCTCCTCCCACTCCGATCAGCAATCCGGAACATCCGATAAGGATCAGCATCAACCGCGTTTTACGCTCCTCGGCTTGCATTTCCTCCAAAGACAGACCGATCTTGATCGATCCCCACTTTGTCGATGACCCTTCCACGTAGATCGGCACCTCAATCTCCATGACTCTCAGATAGCGCCCTGTTTTTTTTTCGGTTGCAATATTTTTTAACTCCAAGAAATAATCGCCTTTTTCCACTTCTGGATCCAAGTTGCTGTCGGCATAAATGTCGTAATAACCTTTGATAAAATCATTCGCCGCAAAGGGTTTGTTTTCCCGATCATAGAAGATGACATAGATCAGGTTATTGTCGATTCTTTTGTTGATGTCCTCTTCTACAGGTTCATTATCAAAAAAAATGACGCTATCATAATTCAATTGGGCAATATATTCTGCAGTTAGAATGCCCCGATTTTTATGCTCCTCGAATATCGCCCGGACCTCCCTATGCTCGATCAAAAACAGAACGAGCACAACAAGCCCACCCAGCAGGGCTGTGACATATATCATGAATCTTGTTCTGAGTGGCATATGCAAGTTAACCTTCTTTTCTATCCTGGTATATTCATAATAACTGCCTCGCCGCCACCTTACTGTTGAGACGGGGCAGGTCGCCCTGAATTATCCAGGTTATCGTTTGAGCCAAATCTTTTGGGTATCTAAATAATACATGCCTAAATGAGGAACCGCAACCCCCCGGACACGGGATTGCAGGGCCACCCAGTTCTGCTGCGAGTACATCGGGATGGCCGGGACATCTGCCATAAGAATTTTTTCTATGTGCTGGAATATCTTGATTCTCTTGGACCAGCTCTTTTCCGCATCACCGGCTCGAAGGAGATCTTCGATTTCAGAATTCACGTACCCGAATAGATGGGAATCGGATGCAGAGGAAAAAAGCTGCCGGATCATATCCTCAGGATCGGACATCCCCATCATTTTCTGCGTCAAAATCAGGTAGGGAGTTTCGGATTCTTTCACTTGTTCCAGAGATCGATAATAATTCACGTCCACATTTATTCCCAGAACATCCAGCTGGTCTCTTATTTCTTTCGAAAATTTGTGCTTAAAATCTGTTCGCGGAGAATCCATATACAGAACCAATTGGGGGAATTCTTTCTCCGCTCGATACCCGGCTTCCTCGAGCAATCGAATGGCTTCCTCTCGGTCGAATGTAGATGACTCCTCGACCGCAAAAAATCCCGGAACTCGGGAGGGAATGAACTTGTTGGTGACTTCTTTCAAATATCTCACTTCCTGGACCGCATCAACAACAACCTGTTTGTCTATTCCTGCTTGGATCGCTCTTCGCACCACAGGATTATCAAGAGGCGGGATGTGACAACTCATCCCGAGAAACACCGTTTGAAGAGAACCGTCATGGAAAATCTGGTATTTCGGTTGGCGTAACCTTTCGGAAAGCATCGGGATGCAATCGATTTCCCCGTTGACAAAGTGGTCTATAGTATACAGGGGACAAAACTCCAGAGCATCGAGATAAGGCTTTTTTCGGAAATACTCCTCGTTCCGTTTCAACCGGACACCCACTTCATTCAGTCGGTTATCCCTTATCCAATAATCGAATTTGAACGGTCCTGTTCCGCTGGGTTTAAGGAAAAATTTATTCTCTTGCCGCAAAATCCTTTCACGGGGAAGTATTTTGCAAAAATGCATGCTCAAAATATACAGAGCAGGAACATAAGGCTTGATCCAGCGAATCTCCAGGGTGTACCTGTCGACTGCTCGAATGCCCGACACGTCTGCTGCTGTTCCCTCGCGGAATTCGGCTGCTCCCACAATCCGCGGTAGAAAATAATGGCTGTAAGGGGAGTCAACTTTTTTATCCAATAGTCTTTCGAGAGAGAATTTAACGTCTGCGGCAGTGAGTTCTGTGCCGTGATGAAATCGCACCCCTTTTTTCAAAAAAAATGTGTATTTTTCCCCATCCGATGAGATCATCCAATATTCTGCCAAGGATGGCGCGATTTTCAGGTTGTTATTCAGACTGACCAAGCCGTCATAAAGCTGTTCGGAAAGGAAGATGAAGGAATCGGATTGAACTGGATCGAGCTGCTTACGGAAGGAATCGGCTAAAGACTTTATCCGAAAAATCCCTCCATGAACGGGTTGTTCGTCCTTGACATCCTCGCCAAAACTTTGCAGTGCAGGAAGGAATAGGAAAAAAAGAAGAAAACAAGCGATTAGGAACAGATAGAATTTCCCGATCGGTTTTTTTTGTGATAAATATACAACCATCCACAGTAAAGAAGAGCAAATTGCATACCATTTCACCACTTATGCAATTTATTTAATATAAATAAGTTAACGAATCGCTATTCAGGTTCAGAGGGACTTTATTGTAAAGATATTTTACAGAAACGATCTTTTTGGATTACTGTTTCGCGGTATTCTCGACCTCACGAAAAACGCGCATCAGGTTTCCTCCCCAGATCTTTTGGATATCCTCATCGGAATAACCTCGGCGGACAAGCTCTTCGGTGATATTAGGCATATCGCTGACATCATCGCATCCGTCAACACCTCCCCCTCCGTCAAAATCTGTCCCGATCCCGACATAATCCGCGCCGATCAAATCCACAACATAATCGATATGATCGACAATAGCCTTCACCGTGGCCCTTTCTTCCGGGAACCTCTCCCTGATTGCCATGTACATCTCACGCCATTTTTTTCGTGTTTCTTCGTCACTGATGTCTCTCCTTGAGTCGTATTTTTCTTCAAGTTGGGCCATGGCTGCATCTCTCTCGGGATTGGGTTCTGGTGTTTTCAAGAAGCTCGAGACAAAACAAATCTGGATCACACCTCCGTTTTCTGCCAAGGCCTTGAGCATCTCATCCGTGAGGTTCCGCGGATGGTCGCAGATGGCCCGGACACTGGAGTGGGAGGCGATGACGGGAGCTTTGGTTGTCTGAAGAATATCAAAAAAAGATTTATCCGAAACATGAGAGACATCCACCATGATGCCCAAGCGGTTGCATTCGGAAACAACCTCCTTGCCAAACTCCGTCAAGCCGTTGTCCTCGGGATTTCGTCTTTCAAAGGATGAGTCGCAAATGTCATTGTCACCGCCGTGACAAAGGGTGATATACCGAACCCCTCTATCATGAAAATATTCGACCAGCGTAAGATCTTTTCCGATCGGGTAACCATTTTCCATGCCGATGAAAGCTGCCCTCTTCCCCAGCTTCTCCAGCCGGTAGGCATCATCTGGTGTCGTGGCGATTTCCACAAGGTCGGGATGGTCCTTTTCCATCTGATAAAGGGCCTCGAGCAAACGGTCTGCTCTCTCCTTGGCACGAGCGTACCCTTCAGGTGTTCGTTCTCCCTGCCCCACGTAAACAGCAAAAAATTCCGCATCCAATCCACCTTCTTTCATCCGAGGAAGGTCGATACATCCGCTGGATCTTTCTTCAGGATTATGCCACTCGCCGATAATCCATCCCTCTCGAAGTAAACGGGAAGGGGTATCGGCATGGGTGTCAACCGTCAACACCTTCTCATGAATATCCTTTGC
>DAOVBT010000314.1 GCA_030670375.1 Candidatus Aminicenantota bacterium
CGAGGACATCGTCGTCTCCGGCCTCTAAATTCGGTGACGGGATACTTGTAACTTAATTAATTCGGGGACAGGATACCCTTTCACTTATTTCTCAAGATCAAGGTTAGCCCGCTTTTTCGAATAATTCTTTGAATTAAGTGAAAGGGTATCCTGTCCCCATTTAACACCCGTCCAACAATTTTTTCTTGCGTCCTGGTTTTCTTTTCCGCAAGCACCTCCCCGTTATTTTTTCAAGCTCATCAATAAATTTATCATCACCCAATGGCCTCCCAGTTCTTGCATGGGATCTGAGGAGTTTTTTTTCAACATCACTTATTTCCTTGCTTAAATACGATGCCCAATCGGGGATTGATGACAACAAATAAAAGTCAGTAAGGAGTTCATCTTTTCTTCCTGAAACATGAGCCATTGCGCTCGACCAATAATAGTCTTCTGCTTTAGTTACAAGTCCCGCTCTCACAGGATTTTGTTCTATATACCGGACTGCAGCGTAAAGATGTATTTCGTCCATTGGATATGAACTGAATCTAGCCTGCCACAGATGGCCTTTCCAGTCATTCCGTATATTGATTGTTAAGGCATGTTTCCTTTCCGCTTCTCCGATCCCCTTTGCTAAGGCATTTTCTGTTTCAGGGACCGCAATTAAATGAACATGATTATCAATAATGCAATAAGCCCAGATTGCAATTCCAACTTTGTCAGCTTCTCGTTTTAACAATTCATAATAACTCTTTTTATCCATGTCAGAAAAGAAAACAACTTGTCGGCGATTCCCTCTGTTGATAACATGGTGAGGACAATCTGGAATGACAATTCTAGGTAACCTAGCCAATTTGAATGCCCGATTTAAATAAAATGCACAAAAATTTATTCCAATCTATAAGACGTTAACAGCAGCTCAAATTTCTCAGAAAATCTCAAGGAAGGATTCGAGGGATAAATTATTAGGACAAATTGGGATTAGGACAAAAAATCAAAAATTGAAATTGCTACACAGAAAATAGGTGAAAGAGTATACTGTCCCCAATTAAATTACTCGTAGCGGAGGGAGTTGGCGGGGTCGGCAAGGGCGGCTTTGATGGCCTGGAAGCTGACCGTCAGGATGGCGATGCAAAGCGTCAGCAACCCCGCGCCAACAAACACCCAAACACTCAACGCTATCCGGTAGGAAAAATCCTTAAGCCACCCCTTCATCACCCAAAAGGCAACCGGCCATGCAATAACATTGGCCACGGCAACCAAAATCACAAATTCCTTGGTGAGCAACCGGACGATATTCGGGGCTGTGGCTCCCAACACCTTCCGGATTCCGATCTCCTTGGTCCGCCGTTCCGCCGTAAAAGCCGCCAGAGCGAACAATCCCAGACACCCGATAAAAATAGCGAAACCGGCGAACACGCCAAAAATCCCCCCGATCCTTTGCTCTATTTGGTACATGTCGGCAAATCGCTCATCCAGAACGCCATATTCAAACGGCTGGTGGGGCAAAAACTTTTTCCATTCAGTCCTTAATAAACCGATCGTTCCCGAAATGTCCTCGGCCTCTACACGGAAAGATATTTTGCTGTCGCTATTCCCAAGAAACATCACCAACGGCCCGATCGTTTCTTTTAGCGTCTCGAAATGGAAATCCTCCACAAGACCGATCACCTCATAGAGTTCAATCTCCCCCTGATCAGAAACGACCCGACCGATCCGTCTCCCCACCGGCTGCGCCCAATCGAACTGTTTGGCCGCCGCCTGGTTGATAATAGTGGCCTTCGTATCCATGGAATATTCCCTCGAAAAATTTCTCCCCGCAACGATCTTCATCCCCAACGTCGTGATGTAGTCATAATCGACAATCCAGTTTTGCATGGAAGTTGCCTTATTGCTGTCTCTCTCTCCTTCGGGCATGACAGCAGAATTATTATTATTGGAAGGAACAGGAAGATAGCCTGAGACCGTAGCATTGACTATCTGTGGATAGATCAACATCTGGTTTTTGAATGTTTCGGCCTGATCGCCGAGCAAATAGGTATTGTTCAGAATGATAACCTGCTCCTTGTCATAGCCAAGTTTTTTGTTCTGGATGTAATCGAGCTGATGGTATACCACAAAGGTCCCGATGATCAGGATGATCGAAGCAGCAAACTGGAAGACCACCAAACCGCTCCGAAGCCAACCGGTTTTGGCCCCGGATTTCAGGTGCCCCTTCAGGACATTGACGGGTTGAAAGGCCGATATGAAAAAGGCCGAATAACTGCCGGCCAAAATCCCCACGAAAATCGTAACCAGAACCAACACCCCAATCATGGAAGAATTTCCGAGTGCCGACATCGACAAAACTTTCCCTGACAATCCGTTGAAATAAGGGAGGACCAATCTCACCAGTCCCAGCGCTAAAACCAAAGAAACGAGGCACAACATCATCGATTCTGTCAGAAACTGCCGGATAAGTTGAGACCTGAAAGATCCCAAAACCTTCCGGATTCCCACCTCTCTGGCCCGTCCGGCCGAGCGGGCAGTGGAGAGGTTCATGTAGTTGATCGAGGCGATGATCAAGATAAAAAGAGCGATGGCCGTAAAAATATAAATGTACTTGACATCACTTGTGGGCTCCATTTCCGCTATCAAATCGGAATGGAGATGAATGTCCTGCAGCCGCTGAAGAAAAAACTCTCCCTGCAATTCATTTTCTTCCATGAGTTTTTCCATGGATTTTCCCAGGAAGGTCTCGATCTGAGGCCCCATGTATTTAATGAGCATATCCGGAAACTTGGCTTCGACCGATGCGGGATCGACACCCTCATGGAGAAGGATGTATGTCTGGAAATTCTGGCTCATCCAGATCTGACTTTTGCTTTCCGCAAGAGATACCATGGAAATCATTACATCGAAATGAAAATGGGAATTGCCCGGAATTTCTTCGAAAACTCCCGTGACCATATAATCCGTTTCATCGTTGAGCCGGAGTGTTTTGCCCACAGGATCTTCGTCCCGGAAGTATTTTTCAGCTGTGTTTTGGCTCAAGATGAGCGTGTTCGGATCTTCCAGGGCGGTATTCGGATTCCCCTTGAGGAGCGGGATGCTGAAGATTTGGAAGAAGGAGGCGTCGACATAGGAGACGCGTGTTTCCTTGAATGTGTTGTCTCCATAACGGAAAACGTATATCCCCCGCTGACGGAACCGGACAGCATTTTCCACTTCGGGGAATTCGTCGATCAGGACCTGGGCCATGGGCGCAGGCGCTACGGCGATATCAAAGCTTCTCCCCCCCCAAAAGAACGAGCCTGCCACACGGAAAATCCTGTCGGCTTTTTCGTTGTAGGCGTCGTAGCTCAACTCATCGGTGACAAACATCAGGATGAGTAGACAACTGGCCATGCCGATGGCCAGACCCACGATGTTGATCAGGGAATAACCCTTACGCTTCAAAAGATTTCTTAAGGCTGTTTTTATGTAGTTTTTCAGCATGCTCAAACTCCTCGGATTTTCATGCGCAATCCGTCCAATATTTATCTCTATTTACGAAAATCCACTGTAAATGGTTCACTCCTGTCAAGAGATAATCACTCTTAATTCGGGGACAGGATACCCTTTCACTTATTTCATGTCTACAATCTCCGAAGCTAAATGAGTGAAAGGGTATCCTGTCCCCAATTTATATCAGATAATCGTTTATGGTAGGATGACTCAAAACTTGG
>DAOVBT010000215.1 GCA_030670375.1 Candidatus Aminicenantota bacterium
TTCTATGCGTCTGTCCAATGTTCGATACAGGTCCTTCCAGAGATATTCGGGGTCTTCCCTCGATTTCATCGTATCGATGTCGATTTGGTAGTTCAGCTTATCCAGGGATGCCCGGAAGGTGGGGGGATACACCGCTTTTGCCAGGTCGATGGCCACAAACCCTGAGATCAGAATTCCGTTGATCTCACGAGCAGGGTAAGTTGAGGGTTGATTGATGACAATGGATCGCTTTTTTTGGTCTCCGAGAGTGTCCCAGAACGTCGTTGTTTTTAGGTCGAGGAAGTTCGGAAAGCGCATATCATAGCTGTTTGGCTTAAGGTCTGTGAATCCAAAAATTCCATGTGTTCCTGAGTCAGAGCCGGTCATGAAGTCTGTCCAGCTCACAGCAGAAATTTCGGGAAGGCTGGCTTTCATCTTGTGAAGGTGCCCTGTTTCGATAAGGGATTTTACGGTTGGCATGATGTCTCGGCCGGCCATATCCTGCAGGAGCGAGTGGGGGACTCCGTCCAGTCCGAGGACAAAAACACGTTTTTTCTTTTTTTTCTTGAATAATGCCATGAAACTTATTAATTATAAGGAAGCCTATAAACTTGTCAATCTTTTAGGATGATTCGGGCGTCGACAATCTTGCATCCCTTTCCTTTCTCATAGACGATCAGGGGATTGATATCCAATTCTTTTATATCCTCGAAGTCCATGACAAACTGAGACAATCGCTTCAAACAATCCGCTATGGCCGGCGTGTCGTAGACTGGCCCCCCTCTGAATCCGTCGAGTATTTTGTATGTTTTTGTTTTTTCGATCATCATGTCGGCCGTTAGTTCCCGAATGGGTGCCAGCCGGAAAATCACATCTTCCAGGGCCTCGACGTAGATCCCTCCCATTCCGAACATCAATATGGGCCCGAACTGCTCGTCATAGTTCATGCCGAGAATGACCTCTTTTCCCTCGACAACCATCTCTTCGACCATTATCCCTGTTATTTCCGCCTTCGGCATTTTGGCGCGGATATTACGGAGAATTTTATTGTAGGCTTTCCGTGTTTCCGTTTTGTTTTGCACATCGAGAATAACACCTCCAAAATCGAATTTATGCAGGATGTCCGGAGAGGCAATTTTCATCACCACAGGGAATCCGATTCTTTCCGATGATGAGATGGCTTGGGCTTCGCTGGTAGCCAATACAGATTGGACCACAGGAAAACCGTAAGTTTTCAAAACATCGTACGCTTCTTGTTCCAGGAGGAAAGACCTCCCTTCGGATTTAACTCGTTCGATGATCTGGGAGGCCCTTTTTTTGTCGATGTCGAATTTTTTCACCCGTGTTTTGGGCCGTTTGAGCCACGAGGTGAATTTTGACATTTCGGCCAGAGCCCTGGCTGCCGACTCAGGGAACCTGTAATCCGGAATGTTGTTTTCTTCCAGGAGATCGATTCCTTTTGAGACATCGTACACGCCTAGAAGACAGCTGACCACCGGCTTTTTGATTCGTTTGGATACCTTGATGATGGATCTGGAAATTTTCTCGACATCCGTAAAGGCTGTTGGGGTGAGGATAACCAGGGCTGAATGTACGTTGTTCTGGCTGAGCATGGCCTTAATGGCAACCTCAAACTGCTTGTGTTGGGCTTCCGCTATCAAATCCAACGGATTATTCAGGCTTGCTGTCGGGGGAAGTATTGTTTTTAACGTTTTTGTTGTGGTCTTGGAGAGAGTGGCCAAATTCAATCCATACCGGATACAGGAGTCCGTGGCTAAAATCCCGGGTCCTCCTGAATTGGTGATAATGGCCACATTATTCCCCTTAGGGAGCGGTTGAGAGGAGAAGACTTTGACATAATCAAAAATCTCTTCCAGCGTGTCTCCGCGGATGACGCCGCATTGGTCAAAAATGGCGTCGTACACCTTGTCCGAACCTGCGAGTGAGCCTGTGTGCGATGAAGCGGCCTTTGCTCCGACAAATGTCCGTCCTGCTTTTAGAGCTATGATGGGTTTGGGGTTTTTTCTGTGACTGGTTATTTTTCGTGCGATGGACATGAACTCCCTTCCGTTGACGAGGTCTTCCAGGTACATCAGAATCACATCTGTCTGGGGATCTTCGTTGAGATAGACCAAGAGATCGTTTTCTGTCAGGCCTGCTTTGTTCCCCATGCTGATGAATTTGGAAAATCCTATGTTTGCCTCTTTTGCATAATCGAGCACCGCCACACAAAGAGCTCCGCTTTGGGAAATGAAAGCGATGTTGCCTTTTTTCGGCATTTGTGTGCCGAATGTTGCATTCATGTTGGAATCCAATGCTGTATTGACCACTCCCAAGCAGTTGGGACCGACCAGCGCGATATTATATTTTTGGATGATTTTCTTGACGGTCTGTTCGAGTTCCACACCACGACCGCCGATTTCCTTGAAACCAGCCGAAATGGTTATAGCTCCTTTTATTCCTTTAACACCGCATTCTTCGAGGACTTGAGGCACCAGAGAGGCGGGGACAATCACGACAGCCAGGTCGACATCATCGGGAATGTCCAATACCCGGGGATAACTTTTGATCCCCAGAATGGCATGGGCTTTGGGATTGACAGGGTAAACAACGCCTTGAAATCGGCTGTCGATAATATTGGCAAGGAGGGAATGGCCCACGCTTCCGATTTGCCTAGAGGCACCGATTATTGCGATGGATTTTGGGTAAAAGATGGAGTTAATATTGTTCATTATTTTCCGACAAATTATTTTATTTCTTCAGGTTTTGTCGCCTTCAGGACATATTCCAGAAAAGTCTCCTCAGGAACCGCACCCTCTACAGTGATGGATTCGTTTATGATTGTCCGGGGAACTCCGATAACGTGATATTTTTGGGTAAGGTGGGGAAATTCGGTGGCTTCCACCATGTCTGCCACGATTCGGGAAGATTCGAGGGCAAACTGATGGCCGAGACGGACTGACGTTGTGCAGTAGGGACATGTGGGAGTAACAAAGGTCTGGATATGGATGGGTGTATCGATGCCTTTGAGAGCTTCGATCGTTTCTGGGTTTAAGTTTGTGCTTCCTTTTGAGACATCGACTATCGCTTCGATAAAGCTTGCGTATTCATAGCCCGAGGGAATCCCAAAAAACCGGACGTTTTTTTCCGTGTTTCCGGTTATGATGGTTGCGGGAATTTTATCGATGTTGTACTGCTTGGCCTTATCTGCGTCAGCCAAAAAATCATACAGGATCAACTCGATTTTTTGCGACAGAGAACAGACATCCCGCAGAAGTGATTTGGTTTCTTTGCAGAACATGCATTCCTGACCTTTGAGATAGTCAGGGAGGGCCAGGCGGCTGGGCTCTTGGGTAAAATGGAAAATTTTGACATGCCCTGTCAGAGCTTCAGAAAATCTTTGTTGCGTTGCTTCCCGAATTTCTTTTGTGAGAACGTCCATGTGCTCGTCTCCTATGCCAGTCAATGGTATTGTAGTTTTATGCAAACCAAAATGCAATAAATCCAGTGTATGTATCGAAGATTTCACAGATTTGGAAATGCCTGGTTCGACTAAATGAGAGAGAAAGGAAGAAGAAAAGTTCCGAAGAAAGTAGACAAGGCAAACACAGGGTGTATATAATTTCGGATGATGCACCCGATAGTTCATGAGCTGGCTGAAAGACGCGCAGGGGAGCTGATGGTGCTGCAAGTTGATATGAATAAACATGCAGAGTTTGGGGCTGCATTTGGTGTTCAGGGAGTCCCGACCTTCTGGTGCCATGTCTGAAGCCGATTTTTCACTTTGGGTAGCCAGTAAAATCTGACGTGGAGGAAAATTATGGATGACATCGAAATCAAGACTTTGAAAAGACGAGAGTTTTTAAAAGAAACTGCGGCAGGCCTCGCTTGTCTTCCGGCTATGCGATTTTCTTCGCTTTTTGGTAAAGAGAAAGGAGGCATGTCCAAAATCGCACTCGTCAAGACAGCAGACAGGAGTATCGGCGTTCGCGAAAGCATGAATCTCTTGGACTTTCCTTCGATGAAAGGAAAAAATGTTTTGCTCAAGCCCAATTTCAATACAGCTGATCCCTGTCCAGGATCCACCCACAACGATACGATGAGTCAATTGGTGAAGGAGGTCCATAAAAAGGGAGCCAAACAGATTGCTGTAGGAGAGAGAAGTGGCCCCCCGGACACAGAGGAAGTGATGCTGAACAAGGACATTTTCCAGATGTCCAAGGATTTGGATTTCAAGATCATCAATTTCGAAAAAATGCCTGAGGAAGGTTGGATCCCTTTTAATCCAGAGGGAAACCATTGGGAGAATGGTTTCTCTATTCCTCGTTCTGCAGCCGAAGCTGAGTATTTTGTGTCGACATGTTGTTTGAAAACCCATCAATACGGGGGTGTTTTTACCATGTCCTTGAAACTGGCTGTTGGGTTGACACCCAAACGATTGATGAGAGAGCTCCATGGCAAAAGGACAACAGATATGAGGAAAATGATTGCCGAGATCAATCTGGGCTACAAACCAGATCTGATTGTGATGGATGGTGTGGAAGTGTTCGTCGATGGGGGGCCAATGACCGGGACTAAAAAAGAGGCCAATGTATTTCTCGCCAGCTCAGATCGTGTGGCATTGGATGCAGCAGGCGTTGCCGTGTTGAAGGAGCTGGGGTCGAATGACGGGATCATGAATACAAAAATATTTGAGCAAGAGCAGATTAAGCGTGCGGTTGAATTGAAGTTAGGTGCTGGAAATCCTGAACAGATCGAGTTTGTCACTCCTGACAGGCCCAGCCGTTTGTATGCAAAGAAGTTAA
>DAOVBT010000193.1 GCA_030670375.1 Candidatus Aminicenantota bacterium
TTCGGATTTCTCCTCGGTATGCTCATCGATAAATTTTTAATGTCATTGCGAACGCAGTGAAGCAATCTCCATCTCTCCTTGTCTTGGAAGATAACATGATGATTTGATGCACCTCCGCTGGGTGTTTATTTTGTGATAAATTACCCAGTGAGTAAAAACTAACTAAAGGAGGTGCCTAAATGAATTATATGGGCATTGATCATCACAAACAATACTCACATCTAACTTTGGTGGACGAGGAGGGTAAAAAGCTCAAGTCTGGCAGAGTGGAGAACCACCGGATTGAGGTCGAGGAATTTCTTGATGGGATTGATGGAGAGGTAATGGGGGTGGTGGAGGCTGGCCGGTCGAGTTATACGATGGTAGATATGATGAAAGAGATAGGGGTGACTATGAAAGTGGCTCATCCTAAGGAGTTGAGAGCGATAGCGGCGGCAAAGATCAAGACAGACAAGCGGAGCTCGGAGATACTGGCGCATTTGCTGCGGACGGATTTAATTCCTGAGGTTTATCAGCGTAGTGAAGAGAACCGTTTGGCGCAGCGGGTATTACGGCAGAGAGTCTTTTATGTCAGGGAGAGGACACGGTTAAAGAATCGGATTCGAGCCCTTCTTATCCAACAGAGGGAAGAAGTTCAAGGAGAACTAGGTGGTGTTAAAAACATCTTTAGTGAGAAGGGAAGAGAGGTATTGAAAGGGCTTTGTCTTGCTCAGCATGACAAGGTATTATTGCAGAGTTTATTAAAAACGTATAAGCACTGTATGGTCCGAATCAGCGAATCCGACGGTCTTATTCGTAAGCTTTTCGGTAAACTGAGGATGGCTCGATTGATAAGCACTGTACCTGGGTTTGGGATGTTTTTTTCTGTGTTAGTTGCGACAGAGATCGCAGATATAAGGAGATTTTCCACAGTGGGGAGTCTTCACAATTATGCTGGAGTTATTCCATCTACCTTTAGTTCCGGGCAGCGCAGTTACCATGGGAGGATTATCAAAGATGGGAATCAGTGGCTGAGATGGGCTGCCGTGGAGGCGGTATGGCCGGCGATACGTGCTGATTTTGACCTTCGGCTACATTATGAGCGATTCAAAAAGAAAAAGAAGAGCAATGTGGCTAAAGTGGCCACGGCTAGGCGTCTTCTGGCAATCATCTATCAGATGCTCAAAGAAGACCGTGCATATATAGTCTATAAAAGAGAATGGATGGATAAATAACCGGTCGCCTTGTAGGATGCTTAACGGGCCTTAAAGGTCGCGTTCTTTAGGAAGATTAAGGGACCGAAACCTAATATTATAGTGTGTGCGGACTTAGACTGGGAGTCTAAGGGCACGGATAAAAGAATGGTTCACAAGACCGATTGAAAAGAGAAAAAGGAGCAATCAAAAAAAAGTACTTGCGTTAAATCATCATAAAAGCATCCTTATTTCCGTGATACCAAAAGGCTTGATATGGGCTTTTGGTATCACGGAAATAGAGATGCTTAGGTGAGGGAGTTTGGATTTGGAATTTTGATTGGGTATAATCAAAAGGATGCGAAAAAAACTCTTGGTCGTGTTGGCTGTTTTGATTGTCGGGTTTCCGAGTCTTTTGGCGATCCAGGAGACAGATAAGTCCGGATTGGCGGATATCGATGTGAGCCTGGATTTCCGATCCCTTCAACAGGGAGAAATCGTCCGAGTTTCGGTAGAGGGCAAGGGAATCATCAAGCAAGCTGAAGTTCTATTTTTGGGCAGGACATACCGCATGGGACATGGACAGAACCCCGATCATTGGCTGGCATTTCTCGGGCTCGATCTCGGGATCAAGAGTGGAGCATACACGGTAGAAATTTCTCTGCTGTTTGAAGATGGATACCATCAGAATATACGTAGAGAAATTCTTGTCCAAGATAAGGAATTCCCGCTAAAAAAACTCTGGGTGAAACAGGAGTATGTGACACCGCCTCAAGACGTATTGGATAGGATCCAATGGGAATCCGAGCTATTGAGTCAGATCTATAACATCTTCACGCTCCAATGGTATGGGGAAGGCCCGTTTATCATCCCGTCAGAGGGGCAGGCCAATGATAATTTTGGAGAAAGACGCATTTTTAACAATAAGCCCCGCTCTCCGCACAGCGGAGTGGATATCTCATCCCCACATGGAGCCCCGGTTAGGGCATCCAATTCCGGAATGGTCGTTTTGGCAAAAAATCTGTATTTTGCGGGAAATACGGTCATCATCGATCATGGTTTAGGCGTGTTTACATCCTACCTTCATTTTTCCAAAATTTTAGCTAAAAGAGGGGATATGGTCAGGAAGGGAGATGTCATCGGGGAGATCGGGGCGACAGGCCGTGTAACCGGCCCTCATCTTCACTGGGGAGTAAAAGTATCGGGAAGCCGCGTCGATCCCTTTTCCCTCCTCACACTTAATTGGTGAAAGGGTAGCCTGTCACCAATTCGAATCATCACCAATTCGAATCATTGACATCGGGATTTGGTGTCTCTATAGTATAGGCTTAAAAAAAGGGTACCTGATGAGTGAAGAAAAAGATGTCAACATGAATATCCCGATGGTAAAAGCGATCCGGCAAGCTTACAAGGAAGGCCAGGAAGATGAGGCTCTGGAGCCGCTCGTCGCCGTCGATTCGGGTGGCCGTCCGATCGGCCGCTTTCAAGATGGTGATTCCGTGATTTTCTATGATATCCGCGGCGAGAGAGAGATCGAAATAACCGAGAGCCTGACAAACCCTTATTTCGACCACTTCCAGACCGACAAAGGTATCCGACTCCATTTTGTGACCATGATCGAGTACAGCTCTGCGCTCGATGTTAAGGTTGCCTTCAAACCGGACAGAGAAATCCGGAATACCTTGGCAGAAGTGATCACGAGGGCCGGAATCAAACTCTTGAAGATCACGGAATCTGAGAAGGCCATCCATGTGGGTTATTTCCTGAACGGGAAAAGAGAGAAAAAATTTCCTGGGGAAGAGATGATCGTCGTCCCTTCGCCAGAGGGAGTTGCCAATTATGCTTTAACTCCTGAGATGAGTGCGCCAGAGGTTGCCGACGAAATTTGCGAAAATCTCGACAACCCCGACTTCCCGGTAATCGTGGCCAACATGTCCAATGTGGATGTGGTGGGTCACATCGAAGACCAGCAGGCTGTCCTGAAGGCTGTGCAGGCCGTGGATGAAGCCCTGGGAAAAGTTTACGAAGCCTGCAAGCAAAAGGGCATAACCCTGTTGATCACGGCTGATCATGGAACTGTGGAGGAATGGCTTTATCCCGATGGCACAGTCAACACCGGCCACACCAAAAATCCAGTGCCCTTTGTCCTGGCCGATTTTTCCGAAAAAAATCCCTCCCGTTGGACTTTGAGAGAAAAGGGAGAGTTGACTGATGTTGCCCCGACTGTTCTGGAGTTATTGGGCCTATTTAAACCCGAAGAGATGATCGGATCGAGTTTGATCGAAAACTTTCCAGAGTCTGATCCATCCGAACGAAAAATACTCCTTTTGATCTTGGATGGATGGGGGATGAGGAAAGAGGAGCAGGGCAATCTCATACAAAAGGCCCGAACCGAGTCCTTCGATCGCATCTGGGCCCAGTTTCCCCATGCCGAGCTGGCAGCTGCCGGAGAAGCCGTGGGCATGCCTTCCGGCACTGTCGGGAATTCTGAAGCAGGCCATCTTCACATCGGAGCGGGAAGGCGCATTTTTTTGGATAGAGTCAAGATCGATAACGCCATCGAAGACGGGACAATATTCCAAAATCCTGCGTTTCATTGGGCCATGGAGAGTGCGAAAGAACAGGATAAGGCCCTTCATCTGTTGGGAATCGTGTCCCATTACAGCTCCCACGGCACGATCGATCATCTGTTTGCCCTGTTGCGCATTGCGAAGAACCTGGATGTTAAAAAAGTCTTCGTGCATGCCTTACTCGGTCGCAGAGGAGAGAGGCCGGAAAGCGGAGCGATCTATGTGGCCAAAGTGGCAGACATGTGCCAAAAACTTTCCTTGGGGGAGGTGGCCACGGTTATCGGGCGTTTCTGGGCCCTGGATCGTGAATTCAATTGGGACCGGGTAGAGAAAACATACAGAGCCTTGATCTACGGAGAAGGAACACCTGTCCCTCGTTAGCAGGGAACTTTTTTTCGGGATATACGTATCTTGTTTAAGAAGACCATGATAAGAAACTGCTGAGCCGATGAGTGTAGAAGTCAAACAAATCCATTTCAGCTACGGGAAAATCAAAGCCCTGAATGGGATAGACATCCGATTGCCTCAAGGCGCGATCGGTCTTTTAGGGCCCAATGGCGCAGGAAAGAGCACACTTCTACGCATTTTGCTAGGATTCCTCGTGCCGGATAGCGGTGAGGGGAGTGTACTCGGATACGATATCAGGAATCAGCAATCCGTGATCCGCCGTTATGTGGGATACATGCCTGAGGACGACTGCTTTATTCCGGGAATGGATGCGGTCTCCTTCACATCTTATATGGGAGAACTCTCCGGAATGCCTCGCCAGGAAGCCATGAAGAGGGCCCATGAGGTTCTTTATTATGTCGGCCTGGAGGAAAGCCGCTACCGCATGCTGGAGACCTATTCGAGTGGTATGCGACAGCGGCTCAAACTTGCCCAGTCCATTGTGCATGATCCCAAGATCATTTTTCTCGATGAACCCACGAGCGGACTAGATCCCCAAGGGAGAAAAGAGATCTTGGAGTTGATAATGGATATCTCCACCAAAAAAGACATTCAGGTTCTGATTTCTTCCCACATCCTTCCCGACATCGAACAGACCTGTTCGTATGTAGTTATCTTGAACAAGGGTGAGATGGTGGCTGAGGGAAAGATCAGTGAGCTCAAGCAGGTCCGATACAGCCTGTATGAGCTGAAAATCAAGGGAGAAGAAAAGGCTTTTCTGAATAGATTGACAGGGATGGACAGCCAGGTGGAGCAGACAGAGGACAATTTATTGAAGGTTTATCTTCCGCCGGGTACAGATCCTCAAGAAATTTTTAAGATAGCTATCGAGGAAAAGGTTCAGGTCCGG
>DAOVBT010000273.1 GCA_030670375.1 Candidatus Aminicenantota bacterium
TATGGACTCGCCTACTTTCTCTTGAAAGAAGCAAAGGTAGCTATTGTCCCGGGAGATGCCTTTGGCATGGACGATTGCATCCGCATCTCGTATGCCACATCCATGGAAAACCTTGAAAAAGGTCTGGACAGGATCATCGAATCCGTCTCCAAGCTGAAAACAGCCAAAAAAACCAAGCGGATTTCTCTCAATAACACCCAAACCCGGGTAAAAACCTCCGCCCCTGTCGATGCCTCGATATCCATCAACATGAGGGATGCTCTTGTGGCTGAAATGGAAGACACGCTCAGCTACGCCAACTATTTTGAGTGGAATGCCAACATCAACGGAGTCATCATCCAATTGCGGACAAATGTATCCCATCTGAATGACTTTTGGATCGAAAACTGGTACCCGGCACAACTGGAAGCCGACCTCGAACCCCATGGGATCATCTACGCGGTGGAGGGCATTGCAGGTCGGGAGCCACGCGCATTCTACAATTCCGAGACAAAAACAGGAATTCTGGTCAACACGGATAATTATTCGCCGTTGCGAAGCCTCGCCCTCGGCCTTGTGATGGATGTCTCCGAACGGCTTTTCAGCACGTACACCCTCCGCGGCATGTCTGCGGATAAAAAAGGAAGAGGCCTGGTGCTCATCGGACCGAAGGGCACAAAAAAATCAGATCTATTCTATTCCTTACTCCAAGATAAGGACCTGCGGTTGCACTCCAACGATATCCTTTTTATTCGATTTTCCGGGGGAAGAGTCCTGGCTGACTCTATCGAGAGAAAGTTGGTCATGCCAACCCAGGTCGTCGAATTCTACCCCCGATTGGCTCCTCTTTTTGACAACAGCAAATGTGAAAATGTCGTTGTTCGTAAAGAAAACTGCCAGGATTCCGACTGCCTCCGCATGGATGACTGCCGGCTCGATCGCGGTTCTCCCTTCTGCTATAAAGCTTCAAAAAAAGCTGTTGCCCTTCTGGACCCCTATTGGATCGAGGGCCCGACCAAGCATATCAAACGGACACAATTGCGTTGGATTTTCCTCCTGCGATTCGACACCACGTCTCCGCCAGCTGTGAAAATGGAGGTGGAGGATGCCCTCAGAATTCTGGAATCGGGAGAAAGCCCGGGATTGAGGACAACCATCGGCCCTTTAAAAAACCAGCCCTTCTACAATCCGCATCTGTTATTGACCACTCCTGAGAGAATCGCCTACCAGAAGAATTTTTTCTGCGAACTTCTTGAAAACACAACCTGTTATCTGATCAACAGCGGTGTGGCGACTGCCGATGACATCCAAAACTTGATCGAACAAGAAACCGAGCCAGAAATCAACGAGTAGGCCCCATGAGTGATAATCATATCTATAACGAAGATGCCTATAAAAAATTTTCCGAAGCGCTTCATCGGACTCTCGAAGGACCGAATATCAAAAGAGTGGACCTTGACTGGCTTGAGCCTAGGGCTAAAGCCACAGGAGTAAAGACAAAATTTGGTTCTTTTGGATGGCGCGCTGCCATTTCAAGCCGGATCGCTCCCAAAACGGTATATCTTGGAGGCGAAGATGTCCGGCTAACCCAGCCTTCCGAACAACAAAAAGCCCTGATTGCAATATCTCCGAACGAACTGGATAAGGTTCTCCATCTCCTGCGCACCCTTCCTTTTTATCACATCAGAAGACAGCTGGGAGAAAACGAAATTTATAATCCCTTCTGCAATCTGTATGTGTCAGCGGCAGACCTTATAAATTACCGGTTGGGATACATGTGGGGAATGACCATGTTCAAACCCACTAAGCGTCCGGGTCCGGAATTTATCATGATTCACATACCAGAGGAACATCCCCTAAGACAACAGGTCCTCGTTCTTCCTGAATACAGCATCAACATAGCTCTGGGGACAGACTACCTGGGGGAGGATAAAAAGGGCTTTCTCCGCCAGTCCATGTGGACGGCTGACCAGCAGGGCATGCTCGGACTGCATGCTGGCACAAAGATCGTCACAGCCCGAAATCCCGAGGACAAGCTCAAGACCTATGGTGTCTTTCTTTTCGGTTTGACAGCAACCGGAAAATCCACATGGTCCTGTCATCAGTTAGGCCTGGACCACAAACGCGGAGAAAAAACCTGGGTCACCCAAGACGACATCGTTTTTTTGCGCACTGATGGGTCGGCATTGGGCTCAGAAAATAATTTTTTTGTCAAAACGGATGTCGAGAAAGAATACCAGGAGGCCATGTACAACACACTGACAGATAAATCGACTCTTATGGAAAACGTGATGATCAAAGCCAACGGCGAACCCGACTTCATGGACGAAAGCCTCACAGCCAACGGGAGAGCCGTGGTTCAGCGCAATAAGCTGCGTGTCGACATCGATGGTAGGAAGGTGGATATTTTTTCAAAATCTGTCAATCTTCCACCGCTGGAGGAACTGGATGGCCTTATTTTCGCCTTTATCACACGCAGGAACACCATCATGAACTTCTCTCAGGAACTCACGCCAGAGCAGGCCGTCCTTGCCTATCTATGGGGGGAGAGCACCCATAGCTATGCCAGCCAGCCGCTAAAGGCGGGAGAATCTGTCCGGATTGTCGGAACCGACCCGTTCATCGTCGGCTCGAGAGCTAAAAAGGTCAACCGCTTCTACGAGATCATCATGACCCTGGTCAACAATTATCCGGGAAAACTGAAGTTCATGCAGTACAACACTGGGGGAATCGGGGAGATCATCGAAACCTCGGAGGAAAACGGACAGAAAAAAAAGAGACTGATCCGCAAGGTCAATCGCGTGCCGATCAACCTGATGGCCAACATTCAGAGAGGCGATTTAAGAAGCACGAATCTGTATGAGAAGGGGAGACTGGGAACAAAAGAGATCGTGCGGTGTGAGGGAGAATCGCTGGATGAGTGGGATATCCAAAGGTTCTATTCTGAGGAACAAATACAAGGATACATAAAGAATTTAGTAGACGGCAGGAAAAAGCATACCGAAGAAATCGCAGCGGAAGGGCTTCGTCAAGAAATCTTGTATGCGGCAGAGCGTTCCTTCCGGATAGATAAAAGCGGCAAAAGGGCCCAAATCTCCGTACCAGGGGAAGAAAAACAAAAACAGGAAGAAGAGGATAGGCCTGTTTTTATAACAAGTTCGAAAACGAGACCCAGACGGGATCGGTTCTGGAGAGGACGCTAGCCTACTTTTTCTTCTATTTCCTGACATAGCAGATGCAGGAGGAAGAGATGGACTTCCTGCACGCGCGGCGTATCTTGCGAAGGAACGTCCAACAGAATCTCGCATAGGGACCCAGCCGTCCCTCCCCCTTCTCCCGTTAGGCCTATTGGGAATAAACCTTTTTCTCTGGCTGTTTGCAAGGCCCTGATGACATTCTGTGATTCTCCGCTCGTGGAAAGAGCCAAGACAACATCTCCCTCTTTCCCCAAAGCCTCCAACTGCCGGCTGAATACATAATCAAAGGCAAAATCATTGGCAATGGAGGTAAGGGAGGATGTGTCTGTTGTAAGGGACAAAGCAGGGATGGCCCGCCGTGATTTCAAAAATTTATTGACAAGCTCTGCCGCAAAATGCTGTGCCTGAGCCGCGCTTCCGCCGTTGCCGAAAACGATGACCTTGTGACCCATCTTCAAGCGAGTACAGATCTCGTCTATGGCCCGTACGATCTGGGTTTCCTTGTTCTCGAAGAAATCCTGGAGGATTTGGGCCTGTTTTGCGATTAAATCTTCATACTTCATCTCATTCTCCTAACCTCAGGCTAATCGGTTTTCTGAGTTTAAGGCAAACTGTCTTTTTCATCCTCTGCCAGCCCTGATCGGATCATACCTCTCACCTCTTCCAAAAGGATAGGGAGATCGTCTCTGCAATACCCCTGAACAGAAACCGGCGGATGGAAAGAAATCTTGATCTTTCCCCTCTTCACAAAAAAATTGCCTTTAGGCATGAGCTCGTAGGTCCCTTGAATGGACATCGGGACAATGGCAGATTGGCTGGCTAGAGCAAGAAAAAAGCCTCCTCGCCGAAATTCCTGAAGTTTGCCATTGCGGCTCCGTGTTCCTTCTGGAAAGATCA
>DAOVBT010000060.1 GCA_030670375.1 Candidatus Aminicenantota bacterium
TGGGCAAAATCCAGAACTTCAGCGGAATAGGGCAATTCCATCGTTATGACTTCCGATTGAGAAAGACGCCCGGTTTTCAGCTTTTTCAGATACTTCGGGGAATGAACGAGCAACAGGTCTTCATCCGATGCAGGCTCGGGAGCTTTGAAATTTTCTTTTTTGGCCCCCCTGCGCAAGAGCTTCTCGTAAATCAACCGGTATTTTTCTGCTGGAAATACATGGTTCCCGAGATCCACCATCCAGTAGGCATCGCTGTACACAAACCGGAAGGGGAAGTTTTTTGTCCTGAACCGGGTTAAAAATCCAAGCAACGACATAGATAGTTATACATACCAAAAAAACCCGACAGAAACAACACCAAGAAAAATTCAAACAATCCTTGAAGTTTTGTGCAAAATATTCTAGTTTGTATTTCCATAATAACTTCTTTAATCATGCAACAGGAAAGGAATTATCCATGGGACTAAAAAAGTTTGTCATCAACCTTGCCCCAACACCTCTCGTCAAGCTTTTTGCAAACCCGTACGTGGCAGGGGACAGCATCGCGTTGGCGACCAGCACGGCCCAAAAATTTTGGGAACAAAGACGCGTGTGTTCCACCATCGACCTTCTCGGGGAAGAGTTGGAGGACGATGAGGAAGTCCAATACTCGGTGGGTGTGTATGAAAGGCTTATCGAAGCCCTCGGACAACAGGAGTATTCCACTATCTCGTTGAAGCCAACTCAACTAGGGAGCCATCGCAGCACAGAACACTGCGGAAAAATCATCGAAGGCATCGTCGCCAAGGCCGAAAAGTATAACATCAAAGTTACGCTGGATATGGAGGACCACAACTTCACCGACATGACTCTGGATATATTCCGGGATATACACAAAGACCACCCGACATTCGGGACGGTGCTTCAATCCCGCCTTTTCCGCAACGACGATGACATAAAATCCCTTAAAGGATTGAATGCCCGCATCCGTCTATGCATCGGGATTTACAACGAGCCGAAGGAAATCGCACTCCAAAGCAAATCCGCGATGAAGAAAAAAATGCTCGAGCAACTGGAAGTGTTGTTCAAGGAAGGCCATTACCCCGAAATAGCCACACACGATCAAACATTGCTCGACGAATCCCTAAACCTCGCGGAAAAGCTAAACATGAAAAAGGATCAGTACGAAGTGCAGATGCTGATGGGCGTTCCGATGAACGCCTACCAGAACCAGCTCATCCAAAACGGCATCTTGGTTCGCCTGTATGTCCCGTTTGCCGAAAAATGGAAGTATGCCATCGCCTACTGCAAGAGACGATTAACAGCCAATCCAGCCATGGCGATCTATATCGTGAAAAACATCCTGCAGAAAATGACAGGCAAACGCTAAGTTATCCGTTTTCCTTTTTTTCTTCCAACACAACTTGGGCAGCGGCCAAACGCGCGATCGGAATCTGGTAAGCCGAACAGCTCACATAATTCAACCCGATCTTGTGGCAAAAAGTTATGGAGCGCGGGTCGCCCCCATGGACACCACAGATTCCCACTTTGAGGTCAGGACGGGTTTGCCGTCCTTTCTCCACTGCCCACTTCATCAACTCCCCGACGCCGGGAATATCGACGGTCTCGAATGGATTGTCCGGCCAAATCCCTTGAGCCAGGTAGTGCGCCATAAACTCCGCACCGTCATCCCTGGAAACTCCATAGGTCGTCTGCGTGAGGTCGTTGGTCCCGAAGGAAAAAAAATCCGCATCTTTGGCAACCTCTGCCGCCGTGATGGCTGCTCGGGGGATTTCGATCATGGTTCCGACAGAATAGGGGATTTTGACACCGTGTTTTTCCATCAATTCATCGGCAACACGGACAACAATCTCTTTTTGATCGACAAGCTCTTCGCGGGTTCCGATCAACGGAATCATAATTTCCGGGAACACTTTTTCGCCTTCCTTTGTCAACTGGATCACAGCTTCGAATATGGCTGAGGCTTGCATTTCGATGACTTCGGGATAGGTGACACCCAGTCGGCATCCTCTGTGACCCAACATCGGGTTGAACTCAGATAATGCCTTTACGCGTTCCAGCAGTTTTTCCAACTCCTGGATTTTTTCCTGTTTATCGCTTTGCGAGGCCTTCAACACGGCCAACTCTACCATCAGGTCTTCCCGGCGGGGCAGGAATTCATGCAAAGGAGGATCGAGTGTACGGATCGTGACAGGACGGTCTTCCATGGCTTTGAACAACCCATAAAAGTCTTCTTTCTGGAAGGGCAAAAGCTTGTTGATGGCTTCCTTCCTTTCCTCTTTTTCCTCCGAGAGGATCATCTCTTTGATGAAGGGAAGTCGTTCTCTGTCAAAAAACATGTGTTCGGTTCTCGCCAAGCCGATTCCTTCAGCCCCAAAAGCCACCGCTATTCGTGCATCTTCAGGACTGTCGGCATTGGCTCTCACTTTCAGCTTTCTCACCTTATCAGCCCAGGAAAGAAATTTGACAAATCGTTGATACATCGAGGAATCCTCGGGATTTTTCTCCCCGCGGACGACCTGCATGATTTCGGACGGCTGAGTCGGGATCTCTCCATTCAGAACCTCTCCCAATGTCCCCTCGATGGAAATCCAATCGCCCTCTGAAAACTTTTTCTCTCCGATAGTGAAGAACTTTTGCTCCTCATTCAGGTTGACATCCCCGCATCCCACCACAGCAGGCTTTCCCATCTGTCGTCCGACAACCGCAGCATGAGATGTCATGCCTCCGGTCGCTGTCAGGATCCCCTGTGCAGCGCTCATCCCGTGTATGTCATCTGGTGAGGTTTCACCCCGAACAAGAATCACACGTTTTCCTTCCTTTTTTCCGGCAACGGCCTCGTCAGCCGTAAACACGACCTGCCCTGCGGCCGCTCCTGGGGAAGCAGCCAACCCTTTGGTCAACAAATCATGGGTTTCCTTTTCTTTGGCATCGAACACTGGATGGAGCAACTGATTCAAAGACTCTGGTTCGACCATCATCAAGGCTTTTTCTTGATCGATCAGCCCCTCTTCCACCATGTCCACGGCTATTTTGACGGCTGCAAAGCCCGTTCTTTTGCCACTCCTGGTCTGGAGCATATAGAGTGTGTCTTCCTGAATGGTAAACTCAAAATCTTGCATATCACTGTAGTGTTTTTCCAGTTTGTCGGTAAAATCCTTCAATTCTTTATAATTCTCGGGCATCTGCACCGCTAAAGATTTAAGAGGGGATGGTGTGCGGACACCGGCCACGACATCCTCTCCCTGGGCATTGACTATATACTCACCGAATAATTCTCTCTCCCCAGTCGCAGGGTTCCGGGTGAATCCCACTCCTGTGGCTGAATTCTCTCCGGAGTTCCCGAACACCATCAACTGAACATTGACCGCCGTCCCCAGATCATCGGGGATATGGTTCAAACGGCGGTAAGTTTTGGCCCGGGGGTTGTTCCAAGACTTAAAAACGGCAGAGATGGCCAAAAAAAGTTGTTCTTTGGCATCCTGTGGAAAGGCCTTTCCCGTTTCTTCTCTCACCAGCCCTTTGTATTCCGATACAAGCTCCTCTAAGGATTTTTCCGTGAGTTCTAAATCGTTAACAATCCCATTTTCCTTCTTCTTTTTCCTGAGAATATCCTCGAATTTTTTCTTCGGAATCTCTAGGACGACATCTCCGAACATGTGAATCAATCGCCTGTAACAATCCCAAGCGAACCTTCTGTTTTCCGTTTTTTGGACCAATCCTTCGAGCGTTTGGTCGTTCAGGCCAAGGTTTAAAACCGTATCCATCATTCCCGGCATCGAAAACTTTGCCCCAGAACGCACAGAAACCAAGAGGGGATTATCCTTATCTCCAAACTGCTGTTGCGTGATGGTCTCCAATTTTTTCAAATTCTGAAGAATTTCCTCTTCGACGGCAGGAGGAATTTTGTTTCCTTCCTGGGTAAACAGGTTGCAGACTTGTGTAGAAACGGTGAAACCAGCAGGAACAGGCATCCCGATTCCAGACATCTCAGCCAGATTTGCACCTTTTCCGCCAAGGATATCCTTCATATCCCTATTGCCTTCTGCGCTTCCTCCTCCGAAAAAGTACACGAATTTGTTATCCACGTGTCAACTCCTTGTCTCTAGATATTAGTAACCCAAAAATATACACACAACCCCCAGAAAATTCAAGGACTCACTATGGTTAGGCAATTTTTCCGTTAAAAATCGGCATTTTTCATGCCCGTTTCAAGTATTCCTGGAGACCCGCTTTAAAAACAGTGATGGCTCTCTTGAGATCTTTCTCTTTGAGAACATAGGCAATCCTGACCTCATCTATGCCCTTTCCCGGTGTTGAATAAAATCCCTGGGCAGGCGCGACCATGACCGTCTCGTTGTCCAGCTGGAAATCTGTTAGCATCCAGCGCACAAAATGTTCAGAATCTTCGATAGGAAGTTTGATAATATAATAAAAAGCACCTTGTGGTTTTCGGATCACGATTCCTGGGGTGTCTTTCAAACCCTCGTACAAAACATCTCGCCTGCGTTGGTATTCTTTCTGGACAGGATCGAAATAGCCTCTTCCCATCCGGTAGGCAGCCAGGGCCATCTTTTGTTCGATCGTCGGGGGGCACAGCCTAGCCTGTGCAAACTTGAGAACGGATTGGGAAACCTGCTCGTTCCGTGTGACCACTGCCCCTATCCTCGCTCCGCAACAACTGAAGCGCTTGGATATGCTGTCCACAACGATAGCTCGATCCTTTATCTCCTCATACTCCAGAATGCTCTTGTGGGTAGCCCCGTCATACACGAATTCCTTGTAGACTTCGTCTGCGATGATGAATAAATCATGCTCGAGAGCCAGGGCAACCACCCGTTCCAGTTCTTCAGGCGTGTACACCGTGCCTGTCGGATTGCTCGGGGAATTCAACAGGATGGCTCTTGTTTTTAGTGATATTTTTTCTGCGATCGTTTCGATGGAGGGTAAGCGAAATCCGTCCTCCACGCTCAAGGTTAATGGCACGATATTCACATCTGCACATGCGGCAAATCCGTTATAGTTGGTGTAAAATGGTTCAGGGATGATGATTTCTTCGCCTGGATCAGACAGAACGCTGAAGGCAAAATGAATGGCTTCAGACCCTCCTACTGTGATAACGACATTTTCGGAATTTATTTCAATATCATACGAACCGAAGTAATCGGCAATGGCTTGCCTCAAGTCCAAAAATCCCTGGGCAGGACCATAGCTGAGAACCTCCTCATCAAACTGCTTGAGGGCATCCCAGACAGGCTGAGGCGTTGGGATATCAGGCTGGCCGATATTGATGAAATACACATGGATCCCCCGTTCTATAGCTTGATCGGCATAGGGCTTCAGCTTCCTGATCGGAGATTCTTGGATATCCAGACCCCTTTGAGATATATCCATACTTGATTCCTCCTTATGCTGTATTATCATCTATTTTCATGATGCCAGTTAATAAGCCACTTCACCGCTGCCACCTTTAAGTTGGGGCGGGTCGGCGGCAGACACATGATTATTCCAGAATCATAAGATTATGTCAAAAAAAACAGCCAGACGTAAGCATCTCTATTTCCGTGATACCAAAAGGCTTTATACGGGCTTTTAGGAATGGTTTTGCTCCCGTGAAGATTTTTGTCGTGCTCAATACAACATCGCCGACAATTTGGGAACGTCCCCAAATAGTTGCCCTCGAAAAACGGCTCGTGAAGGCTAACTCTTCAATGGTCGCTTCAACCTTCTACAAAAGCCCCGTTTATCACGGAAATAGAGATGCTTACGCCATTGTTGAAATTGTTACGGTATTCTGATATTTTTGTCGTGGCTAAAATAGCCATCCGTATGCACAAAGAACCTAAGGCGCTTATCATCCTTAAAAGGACCTGGGGGGATTACTGTCTCCTCGGCTTTCGAGCAGAAAGGATAGCCACAGAGGCTCAACCCGGTCAGTTCATCATGGTGCGATCGGGCGACAACCTCCATCCCTTGCTTCGCCGGCCTATCAGCATCCACTCTGTCCAGGATGATACTGTCGAGATCTTTTTTCAACAGGCCGGGATCGGAACAAGACTCTTGGGTCAAAAGGAAAAGGATGACACTTTGGATATTATCGGTCCTCTGGGAAAAGGATTTCACCTGGAAAACTCCCTCCAGGAGAAATCCGTTGCTCTCATCGGGGGCGGGAGAGGCATTGCTCCGCTTTATTTTCTTGCCCATAAGCTGCGCAATCTGGGAGCCCTTCCTCGCATTTATTACGGAGGAAGAACCATAAACGACATCCCTCTCCGGAAAAAATTCGAAGAGGAGGACTTCGAAATTCTTCTGACAACAGATGACGGTTCATTCGGGTCCAAGGGCCAAGTCACAGACCTTCTCCATGTTTCCCTCCAAGATTTTTCCCCAATCCGAATCTTCGCCTGCGGGCCGGAGGCCATGATGCAAAAGGTCTCCCGAATAGCCCGGGAGAAAAACATCGCCGCAGAGTTTTCCCTGGAGGCCATCATGGGATGCGGGTTTGGCGCATGTTGGGGATGTGTGCGGAAGCTCAAAAACGACACCCAAGAAGAATGGTCCAAGATTTGTGAAGAGGGCCCTGTTTTCCCCGGGGAAAAGATCATCTGGCAGGAAGAGGAACAATGACAGACCTATCGGTCGATCTGGGCTTTCTGCGGCTTAAAAATCCTGTGCTCACGGCCAGCGGGACGTTTGGCTATGGGGTGGAATTCACTCCGTTTGTGGATTTGAATGAACTCGGTGGATTTGTCGTAAAGGGGCTTTATTTCCATCCCCGCCCCGGCAACCCTCCCCCTCGCCTTGTCGAAACCGCCAGCGGTTTGATCAATGCCATCGGTCTCCAAGGGATCGGCGTCAAAAGATTTTCAGAAGAAATATTGCCTCGACTCAAGGACTATGACACGGCTCTTATCGTCAATGTGTGCGGAGATGAGGACGAGGAATACGCGGCCGTCACAGAATACCTCGATAAACAGGACGGCATCGCTGCTTACGAGTTGAACATATCCTGCCCGAACACAAAAAGGGATGGTCGATGTCCAGCCCTCAGCCCGGATACCACACATGCTGTTGTCAGCTTGGTCAAAAAGACGAGCAAGCGCCCGGTAATCACAAAGTTATCTCCGAATGTGACGGATATCACAGAAATCGCCTTGGCCGCACAGGAGGGGGGATCGGATGGCCTTGCACTGGCCAACACCTTTTTGGCCATGGCCATAGATGTGGAAACCCGAACGCCCAAACTGGCCAATGTATTCGGTGGACTCAGTGGACCGGCCATCAAACCCCTCACTCTCCGGATGGTTTACCAGGTGGCTCAGAGTGTTCAGATTCCGATCGTCGGCATAGGCGGGATCGTATCCGGGAATGACGCACTGGAGTATATGATCGCCGGTGCAAGTGCCATCGAGGTAGGGACGGCCAATTTTGTCGATCCTGAATCGACGAAAAATATCATCCGAGACCTTGAAGCTTATTGCCGAAAAAACGGAATCCAAAGAATAGAGCAAATCATCGGCACGTTGAAGGTCTGAACAGGAATTTTCGAAAGGACAACAAGAAAATGACCAAAAACGACAACCTGGCCGGAAGGATCATCATTGCTTTGGATGTCAAAACGAGAGAGGAGGCTTTATCCCTGGTCCAGGAACTTCCGGATGCTGAAATATTCAAAGTGGGGCTCACTCTTTTCGCTTCCGAAGGTCCTTCCCTGCTGCAAGAAATCCAGAAGCAGGGAAAAAAGATTTTTCTGGACCTCAAACTGCACGACATTCCCCATCAAATAACCGGAGCTGTCAAGGCAGGAATCGGGCACAGGATTCACATGATGACCCTTCATGCCTCGGGCGGCCGAGAGATGATGGCGCAGGCGGCCGAAGCGGCAGAACAGGAAGCCCAACAAAGCGGCCAAACCAAGCCCCTCCTTTTGGCCGTAACCGTCCTCACCAGTCTCAAGGGAGAACAACTCCGAGACATCGGGATGGATGATAGTGTGAACGAACAGGTTTTGCGCTTGGCAAGATTGGCAAAGGAAAACAGGATGGATGGAGTGGTTTGTTCACCTCAAGAAATCAACATCATCAAGAAAGAATTCGGTCAAGATTTTCTGGTTGTCTCTCCAGGTATCCGTCCTGTATGGGCGGCGGCACAGGACCAAAAGAGGATATTGACACCTGGTGAAGCTATCGGGAAAGGCGTGGATTATATGGTGATCGGCCGGCCGATCACCCAGGCCTCTGATCCAAAGAAGGCATGGGAGAAAATTTTAAAAGAATTATCC
>DAOVBT010000435.1 GCA_030670375.1 Candidatus Aminicenantota bacterium
CTGGGGGATTTGGTCATATGTGACTTCGACTCTCTTTTGTTGGGCATACTCCCCGATCGTGTCCCCATCCTCCGCGTAAATGTATGTGATCTTTCCAGGTTCCCACTCTTCAAGCTGGGCAATATCGGGCAGATTCTGCAAGATTGCTTTATAAAAGCCAAGGACAACGCCCAGACCCAAGGAGCCCAAGATCAGACACGTTATCAGAGCCCATTTAAAAAGTTGGCGAAATTTGAGTTTTTTGAATTTAAGGATCTTGAATCGGGGCTTTTTGAACTTGATCTTTTTGATCTTGACAATCAACTTGCTTTGCATCGGCATCAATAAAAATATAACAAAAAGGGGGAAGTCAGGCAAGCTGATACATCAGCCCCGAGCATCATTTTCCCCTCGATTTCAGAAGGCTTTATATCGGCTTTTGGAAATGGTTTTGCTCCCGTGACGATTTTTAACACCATTTCTCACCGCTCTTCTCGGCGGCTCTGAACTGCGCACCTTAACTCCAATTTTTTCTACTCTAACCTCTGTTCCCGTGCTTGCCCGCATCTCTAATGCTTTAGCATAGTCGTGCTCAATACAACATCGCCGACAATATGGGGACGTCCCCTATTGTTACCCTCGAAGAACGGGTCGTAATGGCTAAATCCTCAATGGTCGCTTCAACCATCCCCAAAAGCCAATATGAGGATTTTTAAGATCAAGAGGAAAATGATGCTTCCCGGCTTACTCATCAGCGTGCCAGAATGATCTATAAGGATGAGTCCGATGTGATGGATTCCAGATAATCCAATACGATTTTTTCGATGTCTTTGTAGATATCCTCCTCTGGACGCGAAGCATCGATGTGAAGGATATTTTCCCCTTCGAAACTCCGGAATATCTCTCTCACTTTGATCAGATAGTCCTCTCGTTCAAAATGTTTATCCATTTTTTCGCGACTTATGGCAATACGATTAAGGCCTTTTTGTGGGGCAATGTCCAGGATGAAAACCAAATCGGGTTTGACTGCAAAAGATTCGTTCTGGCGCCGGATCGTTTCGGGATCGATCCCTCTTGCACCTTGATAAGCGATAGTCGAAAAATAATACCTATCCAAGACGATCACTTTTTTTTCTTGCAAGGCGGGCTTTAAATTTTTTTCGACGTTCTCCTTTCGATCCTTCTGAAACAGGTCGAGCTCCTCCTCAGGTGTAAGGGAATCGGCAATGACGGCTTTTGTTTTGATCGCTAGCCCCCATTGGCTATCCGAGGGCTCGCGGAAATAAACCGCATCCGCTCCCCTTTTTTGGAGCGCTGCCAAAAGCCGTTTGGCTTGGGTTGTCTTTCCGGTGCCATCGATGCCATCGAGGACGATCAGAACGCCTTTTTTCAACTTCATGATTACCTGAATATTATCATAATTCGGGGACAGGTACCGATTTTTTTTTGGCTCCAATAAAAATTCGGTACCTGTCCCCGAATTATGATGCAACTTTTAACTATAAATCTAGTTATTAAATTGTTGGCTTTATTGAATTTTGGGCCGAGGTGTGCTAATTTATAGTTTAATTTCGAAGGAGGAACATAAAATGAAAAAGACCCTGTTTATAGCTCTATTCAGCTTTTTTCTAGGGCTATTCCTGGCGGGGATTTTATTTGTCTATATCCCCGAGAAAAATACACCGGTGAGTTTTTTGGATGAACCGTCGGTTCCCTCACTCTCATCGAATCTTTATGCGGCCCCACCGGTGCAGTCAAAACCGGAATACGATTTTGCAACCATAGCCGAAAGAGTAGCCCCCGCTGTGGTGCACATTGAAGTCGAAAAAGTGGAAAGGGTCCAGTACAGGAGCACGATGGACGATCCGTTTTTTGAAGATTTTTGGAGATTTTTCGGGGAACCCCGTAGAAGGGAACAAGAACGGCGGTCCATATCCCGTGGGAGCGGCTTTTTTATCAGCGCGGACGGCTACTTGGTAACAAACAATCACCTCGTCAAAAATGCCGAAAAAGTAACTCTCAAAACTCTGGATAACACGGAATACAATGCAGAAGTAGTCGGCACCGATCCCGAATCAGATCTTGCCCTCCTCAAGGTCGATAAAAAGAATGTTCCTTTCGTAGAACTCGGAGACTCGGCAGGATGTCGTCCAGGAGAATGGGTCTTGGCCATAGGAAATCCACTCACCTTTGAACACACTGTGACTGCTGGCATCATCAGCGCCAAGGGACGACAGCTCCTGGGCGGGCCGACTTACCAAAATTTTATCCAGACCGACGCGGCCATCAATCCCGGCAACAGTGGTGGACCTCTTGTGAACATGAGAGGAGAGGTCATCGGAATAAATGCCATGATTTCCACCACAACCGGGGGAAACATCGGGATCGGATTTGCCATTCCTTCAGACTTAGCAAAAAAAGTGATCAAGCAGCTCAAAGAAAAAGGAAGGGTAATCCGAGGTTATCTGGGAGTTCAAGGAATCTACCCTGTGGATGAAGGAGTAAGAAAAAGCCTGAACATCGATGTCAAGCAGGGAGCGATGATAATGGAAGTGCAGCCCGGCACACCTGCTGACAAAGCCGGGATGAAAGCCTATG
>DAOVBT010000300.1 GCA_030670375.1 Candidatus Aminicenantota bacterium
CGCATCCTTTCCTGGCATCGTGGTGTTTCATGCGGGAACAACTGTCAAAGACGGGCTGTATTACACGAACGGGGGAAGAGTGCTCAATGTGTGCGCGTCCGAGAAGACACTGGCTGAAACCATGGATAAAATTTACCGGGCTCTCTCCCGGATCTATTTTGAAGCTATGCACTGGCGCCGTGATATCGGGGCCCTAAGGGAGGAAGAATGAAAGTAGGCATTTTTATTGGGAGCGATTCAGACTTCCCGATTGTAGAGGAAGCCATCCAGATGATGAAAAAGTTCGAGGTGGAATTCGGGCTTGAAGTGACTTCGGCCCATCGTTCTCCGGAGCGGACAAAAAAGCTAATAAATGATTTTGAGTCGAGCGGCGTTAGCGTTTTTATCGCGGTGGCAGGTAAGGCGGCTCACCTGGCAGGAGTTGTGGCCTCTCACACCACGCGGCCTGTCATAGGCGTTCCGGTCGGGGGCTCGGGGCTGGGTGGTCTGGACGCCTTGCTTTCGACTTCCCAGATGCCCAAAGGGATACCGGTAGCCTGCATGGGAATCGGAAAGTCTGGCGCTTTGAATGCGGCTCTTTTGGCCATCCAGATTCTGGCTCTGACAGATCCATCCCTGGAGGAAAAGCTGAACAACTTCAGGTCTCAGATGGCAGAGAATGTGGAGGCCGCCTCGCAAAAGATCCAGGACAAACTATGACCTCGTTTGCCATACAGAGTTTTGGATGCCGGGTCAACCAGGCCGAAGCTTTTTCATGGGCCAACACGTTGCAGAGTAATGGCTTGGTTTACAGATCCGATTCGCTCCGGAGCGATATCGTGTTGGTGAACACCTGCACACTAACCAGTCGTGCGGACAGAGATGTGCGCAAGTTTTTGAATAAACTTGCGCGGCTCAATCCCGAAGCGCGTTTGGTCCTGACGGGGTGTTATTCCGAACGATTTTTTGACGATTTTCAAAACAATTCTCGAGTGTGGCAGGTTGTTCGGAATGAAGAAAAGGGGGATCTGCCCTACAGGATTCTGGCTGGGTTGGAATCCAGAACAGAAACCGATATTAAACCTTTCCGGTCCCGTGCTCTGGTCAAGATTCAAGACGGCTGTGACTTTCGGTGCAGTTTTTGCATCATTCCTGCCGTGAGAGGCAAAAGCGTGAGCTTGCCTGAAGGAAAAATCATAGAACAGGTCCGGGAATACACAAAACAGGGCTACAGGGAGGTTGTCTTGACGGGGATTCATCTCTGTTCTTATGGAAATGACCGGCCGACCGAGGATTCCCTCATCGGTTTGCTCCAGAGTATGGAAAAAATAGAAGGGCTGGGCCGGATAAGATTGAGTTCGCTGGACCCTCGATTTCTACACCAAAAGTTATGCGATTTTATCGCATCCAGCCCGATCGTTTGTCCGCATTTCCACATCTCTCTGCAACACGGTTCCGATGATATTCTCCGACGTATGGGGCGCAAGGTCAAGGTGGCGGATTTCAGGCGCATCCTGGACGATTTGCACAAGAAAAGCCCGAATGCCGCATTGGGAGCCGATCTTATCGTCGGATTTCCCGGAGAAACAGAGAGTGATTTTGAGAGAATGGTTGATTTTGTGGGAAAGTCTCCGTTGACCTATTTTCACGTATTTTCCTACTCTCAACGGCCCGGCACGCCAGCAGCCCGCTGGAAACAAGTGGAAGAGAGGGTAAAAAAGGAGAGGGCAGCCCGTTTGAGAGAGCTGTCCAAAAGAAAAAACCACCTCTTCCGCAAAGGATTAGTCGGGGAAGATTGGTCGGGTGTTGTCATAAGACAAAAAGACGGAACCGCACAAATTTTGACGTCAAACTATGTGCAGGTTCATGTTTCCCGTTGTGCGGCCGAAGAAAGGGAGCAAGTTCAAGTCAAGATCACTCAAGCCGAGGGAAATCAAACCCGAGGACAGATCATCGATTGAGGACGGATGAAAAAGATAATCCTTCTTCCCTCGCAAATTGCCCAGAAGATCGCAGCCGGGGAGGTTATCGAAAGGCCCTTTTCTGTGGTCAAAGAGTTGGTGGAGAATTCTCTCGATGCGGGCTCCACAGAAATCAGAGTAGATGTGGTTGAGGGCGGAAAACGGCTTATCAGAGTGTCGGACAATGGCTATGGGATGAGCCAGGAGGATGCTTTGATCTGTTTTGAGAGGCATTCCACGAGCAAGCTTACGCAAGAGGAGGACCTGGAAAGGATTTCGACCATGGGCTTTCGGGGGGAAGCCCTACCCAGCATCTCTGCCGTCTCTCGCGTTTCTCTGAAGACTTCGGATGGTATCGGCGAAAAGGGAACCCAGATCGTGCGAGAGGGGGAGGAACAGCTCCGTTGCGAGGATGTGGCCTTTCCAAGAGGGACGCGAATCGAAGTGGAAGATCTGTTCTTTAACCTCCCGGCGAGGCAAAAATTTCTCCGCACGGATAGAGCTGAACTTTCCCGGATCGCAAACTACCTGACACAAATCGCCCTGGCCTTCCCGGATGTGAGATTTTCCCTCCAGCATGGGAATCGGCGTGTGTTTGATTATCCGGCTGTTTCAAACCTCAAAGAAAGGCTCTATCAGGTTTACGGGAAATCGGTCCTGGATGGACTCATAGAAGTCGATTACAAAGAGGATGGGCGAGCCGTTTTTGGGTATGTTTCCCGTCCCCCCTCAGGCCGAAGGGACCGCAACCACCAGTTGTTCTACGTGAATAATCGCCCAGTCAAAGACCGGATGGTCCAGGCCGCCTTGAATCAGAGCTTTAGGGGATATCTCGAGAAAGATCGGTTCGCCGAGGCATTTTTGTTCCTGATCCTTCCCTATGCTGAAGTCGATGTCAATGTCCATCCTACCAAAGCCGAGGTTCGTTTCAAGGAATCCAAGCCGATCTTTTACCTTCTTCAAGCGGGAATAGCACAGGCTATAACCAGGGAAATAGGGATCAAGGAGGTTTATCCGGTTCGGCCGGAAATCCGGGAGTCCCGCCAAATCGATCAGAAGTATCAGCCATCCCTGATGAAATTTCCCGATAATGTGGAAGTTCAGACAAGGGAGTCGTTCGGACCCGAGACGAAAAGCGAAACAGGTTATCCTCGAGTTTTGGGGCAGTATCTGAACACGTATATTGTGGCATCTGATGAAGAAGGCATCTTGATCATCGACCAACACAATGCTCACGAGAGGGTGTTATACGAGAGATACACGGAGATCGACCAAAAAAAGGGGTGGCCGGGAAAGATGCCGCTTCTCCCGATGGTTTTTGACCTTTCAGCCTCCCAGGTCTTGAATCTTGAATACAACCGGGTTTTGCTGGAGGAGGTCGGTTTTCTGGTGGAGCACATGGGAGGGCGGAGCTTTGCCCTCAAAGAGTACCCGGATATTTTCAAGGAAGAGGAAGCCAAGCAGGTTTTCCTTTCCCTGCTCGAAGGGATAAAAGAAGAAAAAGTTCTGGATAGAAAGGGAGCGCTGGTCGCGACCCTTGCTTGCAAGAGTGCTATCAAGGCAGGCCAATCCCTTGCTTTCGAAAAAATGAATTACCTCGTGGAAGAATTATTCCAAACGTCGAATCCATCCCTGTGTCCACACGGGAGACCGATTATCCTCAAAATTGGCAGAGGCCAGATAGAAAAAGAAATCAAGAGAAAATAGGCAAAAATTGTAATATAATAATTTCCCAGGCCTGTCTTAGCCTGGATTATTCACGGACCGAAGTTGCTGAAGAAAAAAACACCGGCATTTTTTATGAATTGTTCAGGTT
>DAOVBT010000363.1 GCA_030670375.1 Candidatus Aminicenantota bacterium
GAGGTCCAGCGTTATCGCGACTTCCGTGTGATGCTTGAGAAGCAGAAAGATATCGATGCCGTTGTCATAGGAACTCCCGACCATGTTCACGCTGTCGCCACCATGGCGGCATTACAGCTGGGAAAACATGTCTTCTGCGAAAAGCCCCTTACACATACAATCTACGAAGCCAGGTTACTCACAAAAACTGCCCGCGAAGCCGGAGTCGCCACCCAGATGGGGAATCAGGGGCATGCCATGGAAAGCATCCGCGTGCTTTGTGAATGGATATGGGACGGAGCCATTGGAAACGTCACCGAAGTTCATGCCTGGACGCCTCATCCGGTGTGGCCTCAAGGAATCGGGCGGCCTGTGGAAACTCCCCCTGTCCCCGACACTCTGAGTTGGGACTTGTGGCTGGGTCCTGCACCCTTCAGACCTTATCATCCCTGTTATGTTCCGCAAAAGTGGCGTGGTTGGTGGGATTTTGGAACCGGTGGTCTAGGTGATATGGGCTGTCATATTTTTGACCATATCGTATGGTCGCTTAAGCTGGGAGCCCCGACCAGCATCGAGGCCAGCTATTCTCAATTTGTGCCTGATAAAATGACCTGGGATAAACCCAAAAATACCGAGACCTATCCGCGTGCATCCATCGTCACATATAAGTTTCCCGTTCGGGAGGACTTTTCCCCGTTAACACTGATGTGGTATGATGGCGGATTGATGCCAGCTCGTCCAGAAGAGATTCCCGGAAACATTAAAATGGGGGATGACTATGGTGGGGCCTTGTATGTCGGAGACAAAGGCATGATTTTATGCGGCTCTCATGGCGCCAACAGTCTTCGTATCTGGCCGGAAAGCCGGATGCAGGAATATAAACGGCCCCCGAAAACTCTTCGCCGTTCCACAGGTCATTATCAGGAATGGATCGCAGCCTGCAAAGGAGGAGAGCCGGCAGCCTCTAATTTTAACTACGCCGGCCCGCTGACAGAAACGGTCCTTCTGGGAAATGTGGCGATCCGTGCCGATGCCAAGCTCTATTGGGATGCCGATAATATGCGATTCCCCAACCATCCCGAAGCCGATAAATACCTCCACCGTCAGTACCGGAAAGGATGGAGCCTGTAAACGTTGTTTGGATCTGAATTAGCCATACCTGTCCTCGATCTTGTCATTATTGTCGGTTATTTGCTGGGAATTTTGGTCATCGGAATCCTGTCCGTCCGGAAGATGAAGCTGACCAGCGAGGGATATTTTCTTGCTGGCAGATCTCTGAAATGGGGAATGGTGGGAGCGGCGCTTTTCGCGTCGAATATCTCCACCATTCATCTTGTCGGGCTAGCTGCATCTGGCTACAACGAAGGTCTCGTTTGGGGCAATTTCGAATGGATGGCCACCTTCACGCTGATCCTACTCGGCCTGGTCTTCGCACCTTTTTATTTCAAAAGCCGGATTTCCACTCTCCCTGAATTTTTGGAACGGCGCTACAGCCCGGGATCCCGGATTTTCCTTGCATTCATCGCCATCATGGCGGCCATGTTCATCCACATCGGGATGAGCCTGTATGCCGGAGCAGCAGTTTTCAAGCAGTTTTTTGGCATCGATGTGGTGACATCCATCTTCATCATCTCTGTGATGACATCCATTTATACTATTCTAGGTGGTCTCAAGGCCGTGGTCGTTACAGAAACAATTCAGACGGTCATTCTTGTCCTTGGAGCTGTGGCTGTGACTTTGTTCGCCATCTTTGCGCTTCCTGATAAAGGAATCCATAATCTTTCTGAATTGAGGGCTGCGGTCAAGCCTGACCAACTCAGTATGCTTCAAACGGAGAGTTCTTCGGGTCTTGCATGGTATGCTGTGTTTTTGGGATATCCCATTCTCGGAGTCTGGTATTGGTGTTCAGACCAGACGATCGTTCAGAGGGTTCTGGGCGCTAAAACGCAACGAGATGCCCAGATCGGGCCTCTTTTTGCCGGATTGTTAAAAATTTTCCCGGTCTTTATCATGGTGTTACCTGGAGTGCTCGGGTATGTTCTCTTCAAGGATGTTATCGGTGCCGACAGCAACCAAACCCTTCCTGTGTTGATCAGCCAGCTCATTCCCACCGGACTCAAAGGCTTGATATCCGCAGGATTGTTAGCCGCTCTGATGAGTACCATCGCTGCTGCGCTCAACAGTTCGGCGACCTTGTTTGCCGTGGATATCGTGAAGCGTTTCAAACCCAAGATTTCGGATAAAAAACAGGTTCAGATCGGCCGGATCAGTGCCGTCGTTGTCATGATCTTGGCCATGGCCTGGTCTACGCAAGGAGGGAGGTATTCCAGCATATTCGAAGCCATAAATGCTATCGCGGCTCACCTGGCCCCCCCTATTACCACCGTTTTTATCTGGGGGGTTTTTTGGCGGAGAGGAACAAAGCAGGCAGCACTGACCACGCTGATCTTCGGATTTTTGCTGGGTGTCGTATCCTTTTTAGTGGACATGCCTGTTATCGGCGATGTCAAGGTCATCACAGATGGATGGGGAATCCCTTTTATGATGCAGGCATGGTGGATGTTTTGTCTGTGTAGCCTTTTGTTTATCATCGTGAGCTTGATGACACCCAAACCAGACCCAAAGAGTATCGAGGATCTGACATGGAAGAAACCTATTCAAGTCCTGGCTCAAGGGAGGATCAAAAAGCTCGGTGATCCCCGACTTTTGGCCGGTTTTCTCCTGGTCATTATGATCGTTTTGTATTATTTGTTGCGATAGGCGGAGTTTGTGCTGTAAAAATCGTCACGGATTCGGAAAAGGCTGTTTTTATTAGGAGTAAGAATGAAAGGATTTAATTATTATCAGCCGACAGAGATAAGGTTCGGTCACGGGAGAGTGGGGGAAATAGGGGAGGTCGTTTCTCGTTTTGGGAGGCGTTGTTTGATCGTGACGGTTCCTCTGTTTCCTGAAATCGAACCTGTGTTTAACAAGGTGAAAGATTCTCTAACAAACAAAGGCGTCGAATTTGCCCATTTTGACAAGGTCATTCCCAATCCGACAACAGATGTCGTCACAGAGGGGGCTAAGTTGGCCAAGGCCCACGATGCGGATGTTGTCCTCGGTTTAGGCGGAGGATCAAGCATGGATTCGGCCAAAGCCATCGCGGTCGAGGCGACGCACGAGGGAACATCCTGGGATTATCTGTTCTTTCGTGATACACAACCCACAGAAAAAACCCTTCCCGTGATCACAGTCACGACAACATCCGGGACCGGATCTCAT
>DAOVBT010000078.1 GCA_030670375.1 Candidatus Aminicenantota bacterium
CTCTTCGGCCCCCGAAAAAACCTGTCGCACAGCCGCAGGGGCGTTTATTTGGAAGTGTAACGGTTTTTTCTATCCCCCACCTATAACATGAATCTTTTTTATTGTTTTTTAACTTATGTGCGTTTTTTAATCCAACACGACTCGGTATTTCAAGGCTAGGCTTTCACAGATCCCCCGCACAAATTCAGCAGGTGATCGAGGGAGCTCCTGTTTGGTTCGGACGCAATAGTGTTGGACGGTTTCGGGCATATCAGCCGGATTGAGAAACCCCTCCCAGTCCGGGTCGATGAAAAACCGGAAGGATTTGGCCTCCTGGGCCATTGCCATCAATTGGTCATAGCTGAATTTTTTTTTCGTTTCCCAGGCTTCACGGCACTTTTGCACAAGCCAAAGACCCGTGATGTTCTTCAAAAACCGAAAAGTGCCCTCTACCCCACCCTCGTTCGTGAAATTAAGCCGGAGAGCCAAATCATCTATGATCGGATCTTCTATTTCGATGCCCATCAGTGACCATGTTCCAGAACTGATGAATGCCCAATCCTGCCCTTGAGCAGGAACCGAAGCCACGGCTGATCCTGTATCATGGGATGCCACAGCCACAACCGGCACATCCCTCAAGCCAAGCCGTTGGGCGATCTTGTTGTCCAGCTTTCCGATAAGTGACCCTGGCTGGACAATCTCTTGCATGAGGGACTTGGATACACCGAGGGTATCGAAAAGCTCATCTTCCCAGTCCCTTTTCCTCGGATTATACAGTTGGGATGTGGTCGCAAAAGTGAACTCGGTTTTTTTCTCTCCAGTCAGGAAATAATGGAATAAGTCGGGCATGAACAGGAGATCACGGGCCTCTTTCAGAACAGATGATTTGTCTCTTTTCATGGCATGGAGTTGAAACAGAGAATTGAAAGGCAGAAACTGGATTCCTGTCAGGTTATAGATATTTTTCCGTGGGATCAGATTGAAAAATCCTTCCATCGCCCCTTGGGTGTGCGAATCACGGTAGGCAAAGGGCATGCCGAGGATCGTCCCGTCTTGATCCAATAGGCCAAAATCAACTCCCCATGTGTCTATGGCAAAGCTGGTGATCCGTGCCTCTTGCGCAGAGATCGCCAGCCCTTTTTTAATCTCTTCGAGCAGCCGGAAAATATCCCAATGAAGATGTTCGCGAACAGGAAGCATTCCATTCGCAAACCGGTAGAGTTCTTTGGTATGCAGATGGCTCGTTTCAAGCCGACCGAGGATCGCTCGGCCACTTGTCGCTCCTAAATCAAACGCCAGAAAGGAAGGAGAAGGCATATTCGTGCTCCTAAAACTCTCAAAATCCCAATTATCATACTGCCTCCCCGCTGTCAATCAAAAAAGGTGTATTGATGTTTTCCCCAATCTTGCATACAATCCCAATCACAGGGAAAAACAGGAGGTCGATATGATTTTTCAGCCCTGGATCAAAATACTCTTGGTGACTTCGGTATTGGCATTTCTCTCCAGCTTGATGACTGCCTCAGATGAAATCACCGGGCCCCATCCCCCCGATAATCTCAGGTGTGAGTACCTTGAGGATCCGGTCGGAATAGATGTGGAAAAACCGCGTTTTTCATGGATGTTGAAACACTCCGAGCGGGGCCAAACCCAAACGGCCTTTCAGCTGATCGTTTCCTCAGACCCCTTATGCGAAGAGGCTGATATTTGGGATTCGAACAAAGTGGCATCCGATCGATCGCTGCATGTGAGCTACAAAGGCAAACCTCTCGAGAGTGATCGCGCATACTTCTGGAAGGTGAGATACTGGGATGATCAAGACGTTCCCAGCCATTACAGTCAAGTGGCCCGATTCGATACAGGTCTGTTTAATCCTGAGGAATGGGAGGGAGAGTGGATAGGGGGAAAAAATCAGCTCCGCAAAGAATTTCCTGTCAACGGCCAGGTCAAACGCGGTCGCATCCATGTGTGCGGCCTCGGCTATTATGAGTTGCGTTTGAACGGTCAAAAGGTCGGGAATAACGTACTCGATCCCGGCTACACGACTTACGAGAAAAGAATCCTTTATTCCTCATACGATATAACCCCATTTCTTCATGATGGGGACAATGCCCTCGGCGTGATGCTCGGCAAGGGATGGAGTACTGTCCGCCTTCTGAAACTCCAACTCAATATTGAAATGGAAAATGGGAACAAGATGACGGTCTTCAGTGATCCATCATGGAAGCAGACAGATGGACCGATAGTTCAAGACAGCATCTACAACGGGGAAGTCTATGATGCAAGGCTTGAAACGGCCGGTTGGGACAGTCCGGGATTTGACGACAGCACGTGGACATCCGTCGAGACCGGGATTGTTCCCAAAGGAGCGCTATCAGCCCAGATGATCCCCCCCATTCAAGTCATGGATACGTTGGTCCCTTTGGAAATGACAAATCCAGTCAAAGGCGTTTATGTCTTTGACATGGGCCAAAACTTCAGCGGATGGGTAGAGCTTCGCGTATCCGGACCCAAAGGCCATGAGATACGTCTCCGGCATGCCGAGCTTTTGTATGAAAACGGCATGATCAATCAAGAAAACCTGAGGTCAGCCAGAGCTGAGGATGTCTATATCCTTAACGGAAAAGGAGTGGAAATATACCAACCACGTTTCACCTACCACGGATTCCGGTATGTGGAATTGACAGGATACCCAGGCGTGCCGAATATGGAAACTATCCGGGGAAAAGTGGTTCATTCCGCAGTCCAACAGATCGGCAATTTTTCTTGTTCCAAACCCATCCTCAACCAATTGCAGCGCCTTATCCTATGGGGGCAGAAGACAAATCTCCACAGCATTCCGACCGACTGCAACCAACGCGATGAGCGGATGGGATGGCTGGGGGATGCTCATCTCACAGCCGAGCAGGCCATGATGAATTTTGATATGGGTGCGTTTTACACCAAATTCATCCGAGATATCCAGGATGTGCAAGATAAAGACGGCGCTCTGACAGATACTGTTCCTCATATTTGGGGACAGCGTCCCGCCGACCCAGCTTGGGGGACGGCCTATCCTCTTCTCTGCTGGTACATGTACCGTTACTACGGCGATGAATCCCTCCTCTCAGCCCAATATGATGGGGTGAAAGACTATGTGGAATTTCTGCGATCCAAGGCCAAGAATGATCTGTTGGATTTCAGTTATTACGGAGACTGGGTTGCCATAGAAAAAACACCGGGAGATTTTGTATCGTCGTTTTATTACTACTATGATGTCGTTGTCTTGATGAAGATGGCAGAAACCCTTGGATATGATGCAGAAATCAAGACCTACAAAGCGCTGGCGGATAAAATCAAAAGGGCTTTCCACAAAAAATACTTCGATACAGAAACGAAAAGTTATGCCAACGGCACCCAAACCGCTAACCTCCTTCCTCTTTATCTGGATATCGTTCCGGAAGAAGAGATTGGTTCGGTTTTCGGGAATTTGCGAAGTGATATACTGTATAAGAACAACACCCACCTGACAACCGGCATCATCGGAACCAAATATCTGATGGAAGTGCTCACCAAATTCCATTCCAGCGACTTGGCTTATGAACTGGCCACCCAAACCAGCTATCCCAGCTGGGGATACATGATCGCCAACGGCGCCACTACCCTATGGGAACTCTGGCAGCACAAAACAGGGCCATCGATGAATTCGCACAATCATCCGATGTTCGGGAGTGTGGGGACTTGGTTTTATCAAGCCTTGGCTGGCATTAATCAACCGGAAGGATCTTCAGGATTCCGAAACATTCTAATCCAGCCCCAAATGGTTCGTGACCTGCGTTATGTGGCTGGAATGATTCACACCCCTCGAGGGAAAGTCACCTGTGCCTGGACAAAATCGGACCGGCACATTTCACTGGATGTGACCATCCCCGTGAATGCACAAGCAGAGATTCACCTTCCCAAGTCCGGATGGGATGGCGTCACGCTCAAAGAAAACGGTAAACAGATCTACGACGGACAAAAATTTCTGACTGGGGAGCAAGGCATCCGGATGGTTGAAGAAACCAAAAACGAGGTCATCATAAAGATTGGTTCTGGCCGGTACCATTTTCAGCTGATCGGAGAATGATCTTATCCGTGATTTCCGTCGGAACGCCGGTCGCTTTTTTGAATCAAAGCCCGCAGGGAAGCAAAGAAAAACCAGAAAAACGAAGCCAATAAAAAGATCCATTTGTAGTCTTTTTCACTGACTTGGCCCCAAAAGAATAAAAAAGGCGAGGCCAGGCAGCAGAGGAGGCTGATCCCGGCAAGGGATGACAGGACTATTTTTCGCATCATATCGCCTCCTCCGAATTCCCTGGTTCGGCTCCCTCCTTTTTCCATATGACATGGGACAGGACATAGGCAATCAGGGCCAAGATGTATCCCGGGAGCCAACGAAAAAAAAGATGCAAAGGCAAGAACAGACAGACCGTTAATGTCCCGATCCATACGATCAGCGCCCTCACATTGAAAAGTTTTTTGTTTTTTTCGGTTTGAAATTGTTCTATCTTAAACAGAGGAAAAAGCCAATGCTCAGCAATGACAATCGCACCGATGGGCATCAAAATCAGACCATAAATCGCCACATAATCCAAAAGCTTCACGAAAAAGACAGGGAAACATGAGAGTATGGTTGTCAAAAGGCCAGCAGACAGGGTGACCTTCCAGCGGGGCCAGTTGGGCGTTATGACCTGTAGAGCAAGGCCTGCCCTGTACAACGTGGGATTAGCGGTGGTCCAGCCCGCTATAAAAACACCAGCGGCTCCGGCCAGCCCTACAGCTTCGAAGGCCATAAGGCCTGGATGCATCTCGCGCCCTATGGCTGCCACCATTATTCCCGAACAAATCCATGCCAGAAAATGCCCGCAATACATCCCGAACGCAGAATAAAGCCCATAGACCCATCTCTTGGCAAAGCGGAACAGGGCCATATCCGAAAGCCCGATGTGCATTGCAAGATTGCAGAACCATGCAAAAAACAGGACATGCGCCAAACGGAATTTTTCCTGTCCTTCAGCTGCCACTCCGTTCCAAATCTTGGTTTTGGCTATGGTAAAAAAATTATCGAAATCGGCATGCACTCCCAGACGAGGAAGAAGAGCCAGGGCTCCAGCAATGAACAAAATGAAAATCCATGGCGAGCACACCTGGGCAAACCGGCTTAACGTTTCGAATCCCAGGACAGCCAATACGGTAAAAATGATTCCGATGGCCAAGGTCAAACAAACCCAACCCAAGCTGCTGGGAAACACATCATCCAGGGTAGGGATGTCGATCCCGAAAACAAGCCCGAGAGCGGTGGCAGAGACAGCGATCATAGCCCCGGCCAGTATGCAATAGAGGATGGCATTGGCGAGGTTGAAGATAACATTGAGCCCGGGACCGGCAATTTTCCTCAAATACCAGTACAAGGTCAGGCGTGTCTGGGTGGCGATCGGAGCACAGATGAATGTCCAAGACAGGACTGCCAGCAGATTTCCCAGAATCAAGCCAAGAAGCAAATCATGAAGGCTTACGCCGTGGAGAACAAAAAAGGCACCGATCACAAATTCCGTGGCTGCCACATGTTCTCCAGCAAAAAGCCCTGCAAAACGGGCCCCGGTTTGCAGCTTATCCGAAGAAACAGGCTCGCGATCGAACTCATACAGATGGTCCATCCGATCGGTTATTCGCGATAACGAAGTGGTCATGTGATATTGTTTGAGATCCTGGAGTAATATACATTATGATGTGGCAATTCACAAGGTTCCGATCCGGTTGACTTTTGGGATGATGACATAGCAATATAGGCAACGAGCACTATCGTGTAGCCAGGATTATTCATGCCCAAAGAATCGATGACGCCAAAAGAGCGATGGTTGGCCGTGCTCTCCAGAAAAAATCCTGATCGGATTCCGATGGATTACTGGGCCACACCTGAGACCACAGCCATGCTTTTGAAACACCTCGGCTGTTCGACCGAACTGGAGATGTGCCGTAAACTCCACGTGGACATGGCAGTAAAAGTTTACCCGGAATATGTCGGTCCCTCTGTTCCGCAAGGTTATGATATCTTTGGATGCCGATACCAACAGGTGAACTACGGAACCGGAACTTATAAAGAGTGCATTTTTCATCCCCTCGCTTCGTATGATTCCGTCGAGGAAGTGGAGTTGAATTACCGTTGGCCGAATCCAGACTGGTGGGATTACAGTTCGATCCGTTCTCAAATCGCTCATAAGGAGGATTATCCGATTTTGGCCGGTCATTATGAACCTTTCCTGATCTATAAAGATCTGCGCGGGCAACAGAAAGCCTTCATAGATATGGTCGAGAATCCGGAATTGGTACATTTTTGCCTGGATAAGCTTTTCGACCTCGGTTTCACCGAAACACAACGCATGTACGATCAAATCCCCGGCAAAGTGATGCTGACCTATGTGGCTGAAGATATGGGCGGACAGGAGGACCTGATGATGTCCCCCGCTCACATCCGGGAGTTCCTACTCCCCAAAATGAAACAGGTTATCGACTTCATCCACAGTCAGGGAGCCTTTGCTTTCCATCATAATGACGGCAGCATCCGCCGGATAATACCCGACATGGTCGCAGCGGGAATCGATATCCTCAACCCCATCCAGTGGCGGTCAAAAAACATGGACCGCAGGGAGCTCAAAAAAGATTTTGGCAACGACGTTGTCCTCCACGGAGCCATGGACAACCAGCACACTTTGCCCTTTGGCAGTGTGGAGGAAGTCAGGGTAGAAGTCTTGGACAACCTCCGAATTCTTGGCGCGGGTGGTGGATACATCCTTGCGCCCTGTCACAACCTCCAACCCATCACCCCGATAGAAAACATCCTGGCCATGTATGAAACCGGGTATGAATACGGCTGGACATAACACTGTCATTTAAGCATTGACCCTCCAAAAAGATTTCATTATAATCGGGGCATCATGAAATGGGCTTATATTGAAGATATAGCTGGTTTTAAGGACCAAGAAGTCGAAATACGGGGATGGGTTTACAACAAACGTTCCGGCGGAAAGATCCGGTTCCTCTTGATTCGAGACGGGACAGGTTTGATCCAAGGGACGATTTACAGCCCGGATAAGGATAACCCGCTTTTGCAAAAGTTCGACCAACTCACCCAGGAGTCTTCCATCATCGCCCGTGGTGTCGTGAAAGAGGACAAAAGAGCACCCGGAGGTTATGAACTGGGAATATCGGATTTGGAAATCGTCCAGGTCGCACCCGAATACCCGATCACCCCAAAGGAACACGGGATTCCCTTCCTGATGGAACATCGTCACCTCTGGCTACGCTCGCAAAAGCAGCACGCCGTTCTCCAGATAAGAGTAGAACTCATCAAAGCTATCCGAGACTTTTTTGATAACCGTGGATTTCGCAATTTGGACACGCCTATCCTGACTCCCAGTGCCTGTGAGGGAACGACCACCCTATTCGAGACAGAATACTTCGACCAGAAAGCCTATCTGAGTCAGAGCGGGCAACTTTATAACGAAGCTACGGCCATGGCTTTCGGCAAAGTCTATTGTTTCGGACCGACATTCCGGGCGGAAAAATCCAAAACGAGAAAACACTTGATCGAATTCTGGATGGTCGAGCCAGAAGTGGCCTTTGCCACTCTTCAAGAAATCACAGAACTGGCCGAAGACTTGATCGTATCTATCGTCGCGCGTATCCTGGAAACAAGAAGAACAGAACTGGCCATTCTGGAAAGGGAGACCGCCCCTCTCGAACGGGTGAAAAAGCCCTTTCGCCGGATCAAATACAGTGAAATTCTTCCCGATCTCAAAGAAAAGGGGTCCAAGATCG
>DAOVBT010000209.1 GCA_030670375.1 Candidatus Aminicenantota bacterium
GCCTCATAATTAAAAAGAGCATCAGCATAAGACTGTGCGGATTCAAGAAGTGTCCTCCGGGCAGCGATGAGCTCGATGCTGCCGATCTCTCCTTCTTGATAACTGAATAGAAACATGTTGTAGACCTCTTCTGCTTGACTGAGAATTTCTGTCTCGTAAAGCTGGATCTGGTTCTCAGCTGTGATTGCGTTCATGTAGGCCTCTTCCACCTCAAGGTTGATGGTATTTTTGATGTGGTCCGCCTCTTTTTGGATGGCATTGATGTTGGCTTCGGCTTCGGCGATCTCTCCTTTTTTGGGCTGCCAGAAAAAAAGAGGGATGGGCATGGATAGCGTCACATCCCACCAAGAACCCTCTCCCTCGACGCGATGCCGATTAATTCCTAGTTCGAGATCTGGCAAGTAGCTCATGGTGGCTGATTTTTTCTGGAGGTGTTCTCTCTCCAACGAAAAAGCGATTTTCCTCATTTCAGGACGTGTGATGAGGGCTCTCTGAAGCAGGAGGTCGAAGTCCAGCTTGATGGGATCCTGCTTCAGTTTTCCGACGATCTCTATGGGTGCATATTTTTTCCGGAAGAGGAGATAATTCAGCGTGGCTTTCGCCAGCCTGACATCGTTGGTGACAGCACGTACTTCGTTCGCTGCTGTCGCGGCCTCGACTTTGGCTCTCAACACTTCCACCTGCGCCACATCGCCGGCCTCATGTTTGAGTTCTGCTTTGTTGAGGAAATCCTGGGCAAGCTCCTGATTTCGCTGGGCATATGTCAGCTTTTCTTGAGCAAGAAGAAGACCGTAGAAGGCCTGTTTCACCTGAAAAGTCAGATCCAGTTTCAAGAGATCGATGTCCGCTAGGAGTTCGTCCGATTCTTTAGAGGCGATTTTACCTCTCACCGATTGTTTGCCCGGAAACTCGAAGGGCTGACTCAGACCTAAGTATGTTTCTCCTGCATTCTTAAAGTTAAAAAACGATGGCTGAAGATCGGAGTCGTAGTTGAGGGATGGTTGAGCAAAAGCTTTGGCCTGGTGGATCCGAGCCAGAGACGCTTGGTAGTGTTGTAGTGAGGATAGGATAAGCGGATTTTGCTGAAGGGCTGTAGATACACACTTCTCTAGAGTGAAGGCATTGTCTTCTGCAGTTTGGCTCCAGAGACAACCCATTCCGAGCAAAACGGATATTAAAAGTGGCGCTACTCTTCTCTTCATCTGACCTCCTCGTAGTCTGGAAGATACAATTTCATTGGACAGAATTGTTATGGGGAGAGAATGGTTTAAATGTTCATATGGACTCTTCCCATTACTATAGGAGAAGGAACCGGATAAAGTCAACTCCAAAGAGGTACCCAAACAAGCTAATTTTTATCGGCAAAATATTCTCTGACAAGATTTTTTATCCGCTCAACGTTTTTTTCCTGTGCTTTGTCTCTGCTGTTTATGATGAAGCATTCATCCAGAGAATAATCATCCATCTTCAGGGCTATCCATCCGCACAGAACGGCGAAATCTCCATTCGTCTGAACGCGGGATCTTACAAATTCTGGATTTGTGAATTTTTCATAAATCAATTCTTGACTGTTGACGTACCACAAGAAATGTCCGTTTTCGTGGCCTATTGTGTAAATCCGGCTGGCGTCGTTCAAGTCTTTTTTTACCAAAACAACATAGGCAAACGCCTTTTGTTCGCAGCAGTATGCACGCAACACCCCACACCAGCCGTTCCCATTGGAATCATCGGAATGAGGTCCTTGAAGTCCGAAATGGGTTCGTATTTCATTTATCCGGGAGTAAACATCCTTAACATCGTCTTCTTTTCGATAAAACTGGCTTTTTTTGAGTTCTACAAGGATCCCCAATTCCGGGATTTTGATTGTCCCCGTCTTATAGCCGTTGCTGGTAAAATAATTTTTTAATATTTTTAAAGGATCAATCATATCCTGGGCAAAATTGTCTATAGCCGGGCAGGAAAACACAGAAGACGAGAAAGACCAGAGAACGGTCAAATTCGATTGGATACAAAGCAGGAAAACAAGAAATCCTTTCAAAATCTGTTTCAGGCGCATGTTTTAGAACCGGGCGCTCGTTTTTTCCTGCTTTCCTTTAGAATGAGAATTCGAATCCTGCATAGTATGATCGTGGTTTCATGGGACCGTAGACATAGCCGGAATCCCTGAATATCCCTTGATCCAGGTCCTTCTGGTAAGAGTCAAGGATGTTGAAGATGCCTACAAAGAGGCCTAATTTATTATTTTGGGTTAGAGCAATGGACCTTGTGAGTTTTGCATTGAGGACCAAGAAAGTTTCGGTAATTTCAAGCCTGTCTTCTTCGATGTAACCGGCATAATGGGGAACTTTCATGCTTCCTGTGTAGTTAAGAGAAATAAACACGTCGACGATTCTTTCGTTTTCGTAGTTCAGACTCATATATCCATAGGAGTCAGGTGTCCGGAAAAATTCATTGGAACCGAAATCTGGCTCTGGCTCATCAAGATGACTCCGCTGAAATGTCCAGCCGGTATTTAGAGAAAAAGCTAACCCGAGTCTGTAGCCTAGATCAACGGAGACTCCATAAACTCTAGCATTCGACCCATTGATCCTTTCAAAAACAAGTGCATTTTCTCTGGGATCAAACTCTTTTTTTTGCAGAACAAAGGTGTCTTTAAGAAGTGTATAGAAGCCCTCGATGCTCAGTTGCAGAGTGTTATTTCCGAACTCCCTCCCATAGTCGAGACCGGTACTCAGGCTGTAAGAGGATTCTTCCTTGAGGTCAGGAGAATTTTCTATGATCGTGCCCTCGCCCCCGACCTGGGTGATGTGGAGGTCCTCGTCAAAGACTTGAGGAGCTCTGAATCCTGTAGAGAAAGAAGTCCTCCAGCTCAGGTCTTTCACAAGGTTAACAAGGAGACTCATCCTGGGATTGAAGATGTAATTTTCGATCAGAGAATGTTTGGTGAGTCTTAAGCCTGCCAGGAGAAAAAAGGTCTTGTTAAACTTGATGTCGTCCTGAAGGAAAAAACCCAGCTCTCTGTAGTGATCGTTGATCACCCTTCCATATCCGAGCGCTTCGTCCTTAATTTTTTCTCCTTTGTATTGCAACCCGGTCGATATGACGTGGCCACCGGTCTGGTAATTCATCTGCCCATTCAAGAACAAGACTGGGTTTTTTGTCGTTCCGTAAGCGTTGGGATCCTGTCCAGAACCGTAATAGGATTTTCTGTCGGCATCCACATAGGACGCGGAAAAGTTGTAATAGAGTCTTCGGGTGATATAATGATTCCAATCTGCAGAGAGGCTGTTGAGATCCGAATCTATGGCTTCGGCGATATCGGCCTCATGGGGGGGTAAGTCGAATTTGTTTCCACCCCGTCGATCTTCTGTGACTCTGAAAAAACTTAGTTTGAGCTTGCCGTTGATTTCGGAGAAGTTTCTGAAGAAGTTCACTCCGAAGTTTGTGCTTCTAATTTTCCCGATTTCAGATATGTCATCTCCGCTGATATCCACAGGTTGTCGGTTTTTGTAGTTGGCAAAGAGGAACGCTTTTGTGTTTAGGTCCTTGCTCACAAGGCTGCTCCGGAATCCAAAATTCGTTAAAGGTTCGCCCAATGTGAATTCCTGATGTAGTTTGAGCCAGGTGCCGTTTTCCATCGGCTCCTTAGTCAAAACATTGATCACTCCAGCAACGGCATTACCGCCGTAAAGAGCTGAGCCACCTCCTTTAACGACTTCGATCCTGTTCAACATTTCAGCAGGGATTTGCTCCAGACCGTAAACGCCGATCATCGAGCTGAAAATTGGAGAGCTATCGATGAGGATCTGGGAGTACTTTCCCTCCATGCCGTTAATACGGACCTGGGTGAAATTGCAGTTCTGACAGTTGGACTCGACTCTGACGCCAGTGGTGAGCGAAAGAGATTCCGCCAGTTGGGAGGCCTCCATTTGCTCGATATCCCTGGCCGTGATCACTTCGGTTCTTACAGGGACTTCCGCATAAAGCTTTTTTGTGCGGGTGGCGGTGACGACGATTTCTTCGGAGAGTTTTTTCAAAAGAGTAATTTTGAATGGTTTATTACTACCTTCGAGGCCGAACACATCTGAAATGAAGTCCATGTATCCATCTGCAAAAACCTCGAGATGATATTTCCCAGGTGGAATCGCAAGGAATTCGAAGGCTCCCGTTCCATCGGATTCTGATGATTTGCCGATTTCCGGTATCAAAATAACCGCGCCTCTTATGGGATCGCCTTCATAACTTTTGACGATTCCGGAAAGTTTCAAGAACTTGACGTTTCCTGTCTGGAGTTCTGAATATATTGTTTCGGATTCTTGAGCTTTGAGATGTATGACAAGAACAAGACTCAATACAATAATGGATAATGTTGATAATTTGTTTTTCATTTTTTCCTCCTGAAGTTTCTTCGGAGCATTTCTGATCGGTCTTTTAATGTTGAACAGTCTTGAGTAATAAAAAAGACTTGATCAGAGAGATGGAAAAATTAAACTTCGGGAGGAGACCTTGAGGAGGGAGCGATTAATACGATGTATGTATAATTGAAGAAATAGAAATCTTTTAAGACTCCTGTGACGGAAGGAGGCGGGAGGTGGAAAAAATTGATCTGGCAGGTGGTGAAGGTGGAGTTCAGGAAATGGCAGGCAGGGCAGTCTTCTTGGGATGTGAGGGTGTGTTCAGTATGACCAAAGTTGATGAAGAGTGTAACAGCCAGGAAAATAAAGAGAAAGATAAGATTGAGGCCTATCCGCTGCTTATTTATCATCGGTCCCTAATAAACCCTATTAAACCTAAAGATACAAAACATTGGTTAAAATGTCAAATTGAACGCTGAACATGATTACAGGTCTTTC
>DAOVBT010000140.1 GCA_030670375.1 Candidatus Aminicenantota bacterium
AAATGGAGGTGAGTGTTTATCACATAATCGATGTCTTCGGGATTAAAACCAAGATTTTTGATCTCCCCCAAAAGACCTGGCTCTCTCTCCACAGAGTAAAAATGAGTAACCTTTGCGTCTAGCCCTGGACCGATGCCCGTCTCGATGAGGACCAAAGCCTGCTCCGTCTGGATGAGGAGGGAGTTGAGCCCCATTTTGATCCGGTTTTGTTCATCGGGAGCATAAATTTTCTCCCACAACACTTTGGGAACCACCCCGAACATCGTGCCGCCATCCAGGTAGAAATATCCATCACGCAAACCATAAATTGTGAATTTCCCCAGAGATATTTTATCGACTGTCATCCCATGAGTTTTTCGAGATCATAAATCAATTTGTCGCGGGAGTACTCGGCGAACTCAATCTGTCCTGTATCCATTCGGATGGCATCTTCCGGGCAAGCCTCCACACAAAATCCACAAAAACAACACCGGCTTAAGTCGATGATAAAAATGGACGGAACTTTTTGAACCTCAGGATCGGGATCTTCAGCGGCTTCCACAAAGATGCATTCCGAAGGACATACGGTCACACACAGCATGCAGGCCACACAACGCGGTTTGCCATCTTCCCTTTTGAGGAGTCTGTGCAAACTTCTGTGCCTGGAAGCAATCTTTCTTTTCTCCTCAGGGTACTGGATCGTAACAGCTCCCTTCCTTTTTGTTTTTATCCTAAAAAGTTTCAGAGTATGGAACCACATATTCACCATAAAATGGCGCGTGGTGATAAGACTTCCCTTTATGATCGCGATAAAATAACCTAATGCTTTAATCATCCTATTAAACTCAATAAAATCGCAGTTCCGGCGATATTGACCAAACTAAGAGGCACCAACAACTTCCAACCCAAATCCATCACCTGATCGTACCGGAATCGCGGGTAGGTCCAGCGGATCAAAATTTGAAGCCAGCAGAAAAAGAAGACTTTCAAATTGAATGCCAAAACCTGGAAGGCCACCACGATCCCGTGGGGCAAAAGCCACTCCCCTCCCCAAGGAAAATGGAATCCATCGGCATACAACCAGGGGACTTGCCACCCTCCAAAGAACAGAGTGGTCAAGAGGCAGGCTACTATCAACACTTCCATGAAGTCCGTGAACATGAAAAGTCCCCATTTGAGGCCAGAGTATTCGGTGAAAAATCCGACGATTTCGTTTTCTCCCTCCGGGAGATCAAACGGAACTCTCTTGGTCTCGGCAAGTGCTGCGAAGAAAAAGATCAACAATCCCAATGGCTGGAGAAATACACCCCATTTGGGAAGCCATCCCCAAAGCATTTCACCCTGATAGTGGACGATCGCAGAGAGTTTCAAAGAAGGATAAACCAAAATCAGGCCGATCAAAGAAAGGCCCAGTGCCACTTCATAGGAGATGAGCTGAGCCGCTCCTCTCATCCCCCCGAGCAGAGTGTATCTGTTATTCGAACTCCAGCCGGCAAGAATAATGCCGAAAATCCCCAAAGATAACATAGCCATCACAAATAGCAGGCTCACGTTAAAGTCAACGACTTGCAGTTTGATCTCGCGGCCCCCGATCCGGAGAACATCCCCAAAAGGGATGGCCGATATCGTTACGGCTACAAAGAAAAAGGAAATGAAAGGGGCCAGATTATGCAGAAACTTCCTCGAGAATTTCGGCGTGAAATCTTCTTTGAAAATCATCTTGATGGCGTCGGCAAACGGCTGAAAAAGCCCGATGGCACGAAACTTCCAGATATTGGCCCTGTTGGCTCCGATCCTATCCTGGATGACAGCACTTTCTTTCCTTTCAACCCAGGTCAAATATAGGGCTATCACAAGAAACCAGACCAGTGCACAGATAATTTTAATCAGTATGATGATCCACTCACTCATGTTCTTCTCGAAAATAGGGAATTTCTTTTTTCATCACTTCTCGAATGCTTTCTGGAGATGAAAATTGATTATAAAAATCAAAATTTATCATTAATTTTTTGGCTAAATCCACGAGAAATTGCCATGCAGGTTTGCAATTCCCGGGGGCATCCAATGCAGGTGAAAAGCCTTGTACACTCCCGACGATATTGGTCAGCGAGCCTCCCTTTTCCGCGATCAACGACATGGGCAAGACCATATCGAACAAGGAGTTGATTTCATGATTGTGGGATGCAAAAAGAACTGTTTTTTCTATCTTGTCCAAAGCGGCCTTTAGCGGGCTAAAATCCGTATCACCCTTGATAGGAGAGGCAAAAACAAAAAGCAAATCAACATCTTCTAAGAATTTTTCCCAATCAGCAGGCTGCAAATCAAACCCTATCTCTTTTGCTCCTCGCCTATTTGGTGTTCTTTCGGCAGTTAACAGGAAATCGTCTGATGATTCCTCTGGTGGATCGAGGAAGCTGATTTTTCCGATGTTGATGTCATTTCGGAATATTTTATCTATAAGGAATAACTCTTCGTTCGAAAGCCAAGATTGGAGAATAAGTCCGATGTGAGATGATCTCTTCATATGAAATAAGCGTCCGATTTCCCCTGCAACGATTGAAGTGATTTCTTGCCATGATTGAGGATCTTCGGAGTTGTTCACTACGATTTTATCGAGTCGTTCCTGATCGAGATAGGAATAATCATATCGGCCTTTATCACAAATCCAGAATCCGTTGATCATCTGATTTTCTCGAGTTTGAATCCTGTATACCCTTTTTGGCAGCGAAAACCGAGAAAATCCTTGATGGGACTCTACATAGATGTTGCATCCTCTGCTGCACAGAGTACAAATGGACTCACGGCTTTGCAAAAACCAGGTTCTTGTTTTGAATCTGAAATCCTTGTCCGTGATAGCGCCAACAGGACAGAGTTCAGCCAGGTTGCCGGAATAATTATTGTCTACCAAAATTCCATCATATGTGGCTACTTCCGCATGAACACCCCGTTGGAAAACTCCCAACTCACGAGTTTTAGTCACCTCGTCGAGGAAACGCACACACCGGCGACATAAAACACATCTTTCCTGATCATGCAGGAGATTTTTCCCGATTTCGATCTTTTTCTGTCTCTTCTCTTTTTCCTCATTAAATTCGCTCTCGAATAATCCGTACTCTTCATAATAATCTTGAAGCTTGCACTCTCCGGCCTTATCGCAGATCGGACAATCGATAGGATGATCAGCCAAAAGGCATTCCAAAACGCCCTTCCGCGCTTCGATGACGCTCTCGCTCTTGGTCGAAACTTTCATTCCGTCCCGTACTTGAGTGGAACAAGCCAATTCCAGCTTGGGAAGTCCTTCGATCTCGACCAAACACATCCGGCAGGAGCCCTCGGGCATAAATGCTTTGTGATAACAGAGATGAGGAATTTGCAGTCCGGCACTTTCGGCAGCTTTCAGTATGGTTGTGCCTTCTGCAACATCACACTCTCTCTCATCGATTAAAATCTTCGCCATCTACTGTATTTCTCCTGCCTTCAGTTTCCTAAAGGAATATAAGATTCAAGTTCTTTGCGAAATTTCTGTATGATGGACAACACAGGCATGGCAGCTGCATCTCCCAACGGACACAGGGTTTTTCCCATCATGTTGTTTGCCAATTGGATAATCTTATCCAGATCTTCCCTTTTTCCGTTTCCATCGGCCATTCGTTTGACGATCTTGTTTATCCAAGAATTTCCGATACGGCAAGGCGTGCACTGACCGCACGATTCGTGGGAATAAAATTTTGTGACACGCCTCAGAACATCCAGCATGGATGTTTCCTCATCGATGACAATAATCGCGGCAGAGCCAAGCATGGATTTGGCTTCTACCAACGAATCGAAATCCATGCTGATATCGATCTCCTCCGCCGTCAAAATAGGGGCCGACATGCCCCCTGGAATGACAGCTTTAAGCTTTTTACCTTCCATCATCCCACCCGCATGCTTGATGATGATTTCTTTTAAGTTTGTGCCCACGGGCAACTCATAGATCCCAGGTTTTTTCACCATCCCACTGACACCAAAAATCCGGGTTCCGCCATCTTTAGGAAGGCCTACCTGGCAAAACCAGGCTGCTCCATTCAGAATGATAGATGGAATATTCGAAACGGTTTCCACATTATTTATCACAGTCGGGCAGCCAAAAAGTCCAACAGATGCTGGAAATGGAGGTTTCAAACGCGGATTTCCTCGCTTTCCCTCGAGAGATTCCAATAGTGCAGTCTCTTCTCCACAAATGTAGGCACCTGCTCCCCTATGGACATAAACGTCCAGTTTGAATCCGGTTCCCAATATACTCTCACCCAGGAAATCCTTATCGTAGGCCTCAGAAATGGCTTGCTCCAGACGGAGAGCCACAGCTTCGTACTCTCCTCTGATGTATATGAATGCTGTATGAATACCCACACAAAAGGATGTGATGATTATTCCTTCTATGAGGAGGTGAGGATTATGGGTCATGATGTACCGGTCTTTGAATGTCCCCGGTTCTCCTTCATCCGCGTTCACGCACAAATATTTTGGCTTTTCGATATCTTTGGGAACAAATCCCCACTTCACACCGGCGGGGAATCCTGCTCCTCCCCTTCCCCTCAGGTTGGCAGCCTTCACTTCTTCCAAGATCTCATCCGCTTTCATATCCGTAAGAGCTTTTTTTGCGGCTTCATATCCTTTATTTTCCAGATAGACATCGATCTTGAACAGATTTTCCAGTCCAAAATGTTGGGTTAAAATTTTATCTGTCACTTTATCTACTCAAGGTTATCCAAAATATTGTCGATTTTTTCTTTATCCAAATTTCCGAAATAATCGAAATTGATCATCATACATGGAGCCTGTTCACAGGCACCAAGACATTCGACGGTCATGAGTGTGAATTTTTTATCTGATGTTGTCTCCCCAATTTCGATTCCCAATTTGTTCTTCAAGTGATCGATTAGGGATTCTGATCCCAACAGACTGCAACTCAAGTTGGAACAGACTTGGATGTGATATTTCCCCACCTCTTTTTGATTGAACATGGTGTAGAATGTTACCACTTCTTTGACTTTGATCGGTTTGATATTCAATAAATGCGCCACTTGCTTTTCTTCCTGCTGGGAGATAAAACCCTTTTCGTGCTGAACAAGATGCAAGACGGGGAGAAGTGCAGCCTCTTTGCTCGCGTAGCGAGAGGCGATTTCCTCGATTTTTTTCTTTGTTTGATCAGTCAACTCTGGACTCATCTATCCAATTCTCCACCGATCATATTCATCGATCCGAATGTTGGTATCACATCGGCCAAAAAATGTCCAATGACAATTTCCTCGAGAGCCGCTACTATGTGGAAACAAGGAGCGCGCAGATGGAGACGATAGGGTTTATCCGTTCCATCTGATATGATGTAAAATCCCAGTTCGCCACTTCCACCCTCGACAGCAAAATAAGCCTCGCCTTTAGGCAGACGAATCCCGTGACCCCTCATGAAAAATTTAAAATGATTGATGAGGCCTTCAATGTTTGTGTACGTGTCCTCTTTGGGCGGAACGATATATTTCTTGCCGGCTAAAATGCCGGGATATTTATCCTTCTCCGTCCCTTCCAGATTAGGAGAAAGCTTGATCCTTTCCTCAGGCTTTTTTGTCCTGGAAGCTTTGATGGCTTCAGCCGGCTCCAATCCTTTCGTTACCGATTCGGATGAAGAAGAAGGTCTAGGGATCTTTGCCATGCACTGCTCGACCATCCTCAAACTCTGTTCCATTTCCTGCATGCGGACCATGTAGCGGTCGAAGTTGTCTCCTCTCTCTCCCAAGGGAATTTCAAAATCCAGTTGATCGTAGATGAGGTATGGGAAAGCTTTGCGCACATCGTAATTGACGCCAGTTGATCGCAAGCATGGTCCTGTCCATCCGTAATTGATCGCCAACTCCGGAGTCACAACCGCAACATCTCTCGTCCGGTTGAGAAAAATCTTATTTTTGCTCATCAGACCATGGCAATCCTTAAGCACTTTGCGGGTTTCATCGATGGCAATACGGGTTGTTTCTTTCCAATCAGATGGAAAGTCTGATCTGACTCCTCCGACCCGGATAAAAGAC